>JALYXZ010000044.1 GCA_030946825.1 Chloroflexota bacterium
CGGCGCGGGACGGGAAGCTGGCCAAGGGCTCGTTCTTCCAGCCGACGATCTTCGCCAACGCCCGGCCGGACGCCCGGATCGCCCAGGAGGAGATCTTCGGCCCGGTCACCACGGTCGTCCCGGTCGATGACTGGCAGCAGACGGTGGAGATCGTCAACAGCGTGAAGTACGGGCTCTCGTCCTCGCTCTTCACCCGCGACGTGAACCTCGCGTTTCGCAGCATCCGCGACTTCGACACCGGGCTGGGATACGTGAACCACGGCACCATCGGCGCCGAGGCGCACCTGCCCTTCGGCGGCACCAAGGCGACCGGCAACGGCCACCGCGAGGTGGGACAGGCCGCGCTCGACTTCTTCAGCGAGTGGAAGAGCGTGTACATCGACTACTCCGGGCGGCTGCAGCGGGCGCAGATCGACACCACCTTCGTCGACCAGGGGTAGCAGCTCCGCGCGATGCTTGGGAACCGGCTGCGCGCTGGAAGGGACGAGATTGGCCGGCGGCTTTGACCGATGCTGGCGCCCGTGCCAGCATGACCGCCAGCCATGCGACTGCCCTTCTTCCCACTCCATGTGGTCGCGTTTCCGCACCTGCCGCTCCCGGTCCACATCTTCGAGGAGCGGTATCGGGCCATGACCCGTGACCTGCTTGCTGCCGGGAGCCCCTACCAGGGCCGCTTCGTGGTGAGCATGATCGTGGACGGCCAGGAGGCCGACGCCGATCCGGCCGCCCGCGCGGTGGGCACGATCTGCGAGGTGCGCACCGCGGAGGAGCTCCCCGACGGCCGCTGGGTGATGTTGGCCGTCGGCGTCACGCGGGCGACGTTGAGCGGGATCGACCATGCGCGGTCGTACGCCACGATCGAGGCGGTCCCGCTGCCGGAGCTGAGCGGGCCCGACGCGGCCGCGCTCCTGCCTCGCGCGCAGGCTGCGCTAGACGACTACATGCGGACGGTGAAACAGTTCGTGGCCTCCGCAGCGTCCGTTGGCAAACGCTCGCAGGAGGTCAGAAGCGTGGCGGCGTCATTGGACGAGGTCCTCAAGCCGATCCGCCTTCCGGATGATCCGCTGGCGGCCAGCTACGCGGTGGGCGGGGTCTTGCAGATCGAGCTGACCCGCAAGCAGGCGTTGCTCGAGCTTCCCGATGCCGCAACCCGGCTGCGTGCGGAGATCGAGCTGCTTCGCATCGAGTCCCGCTTCCTCTCCGAGGGTGCGCTGCCTCCGGTCATCTCCAGCGATCTCTCCTACAACCCCAACTGACCGATGCCCCCGCTCCGAGGGCAGGCCGCGGTTCCGATCGCAATGGCGCTCCTGCTGACGGCCTGCCTCGCCACGCCGACCGGCAATCCATCGCGCTCGCTGCCCGGTGGCAGCGGCGCGTCGACATCCAGCGCAGATGTGCCCGAGCCATCGGCGGGCGCGGAGTCGGAGAGCCCGATCGAGACATCGTCCCCCGTGACCTCGACCGCAACCGCCCTCGCCACGGCGTCGACCTCGCCGGGGCGGCCGACGCCGGGCAGCTGCCGCTCCGGTGCGCGCGTCATCGACAGGTCGCCACAGACCCTGTACTCCGTTCCGGGTGCCGGCAACGAGATGGCGCTCACCTTCGACATGGGGGGTCGGCTGGATCCGGCGATCCAGATCATGAATCTTCTGATCGCCAGCCGGGTGTGCGCCACCATCTTCCCGACCGGCGCGATGAGCCAGACCGCACAGGGCGGTCAGGTGCTGGCCATCATCCGCGCTCACCCGGAGCTCTTCGAGGTCGGCAACCACACGATGCACCACTGCGACCTGGTGCGCGGTGGGCTCGGATCGCCGACGACGGCGCCGTGTGCCACCGGTGGCCCCCCATCGGCATCATTCACGCGCTCCGAGCTGACCGATGCCGCCGCGATCCTGCGTGCCGCAACCGGTCAGGACCCGGCTCCGTACTGGCGACCACCGTACGGGTCGTTCAACGGGGCGGTGCTCGCGGCCGCGGCCTCTGTCGGCTACCCCAAGACGCTGATGTGGAGCATCGACACCGTCGACTGGAAGCCGGTAGCCGATGGCGGACCGACCGCATCGCAGATCGCCGCCAACGTCGTCGATCACGCGGCCGGCGGATCGGTGGTGCTGATGCACCTCGGCGGCTACAACACCCTCGATGCCCTGCGCAGCATGATTCCCGCGCTCCGTGGGCGTGGGATGCTGCTCACGTCGGTCTCCGATCTGCTCGACGGGCACTGACCCACCATCCGGCGCCGGGAGCGCAGGATCAGCCGCCGACCTCCTGCATTCCGCGCTTCGGCCGTGCGGCGGCGGGCAGGGCGTCGCTGAAGATGCGAAGCGCGGCGTCGATCGCTTGAGGGTCGACCATCAGCGGCGGGCTGAAGCGGAGCGCCGCTTCACCGCACTCGAGCACCAGCAGGCCACGCTCGAAGGCGGCCTGTTGCACCGCATTCGCAGCCTCGTGGCTTGCGAATTCGACGGCCACCATCAAACCGATGCCCCGGATGTCGCGCACGTCGGGCGACCCGTTCGCCGCCTGCTGCAGGCCGGCAAGCAGTCGCTTGCCCATGACCCCAGCGTTCTGACGCAGCTCTCGGTCGATCAGGTCCAACGTCGCCAGGCCCGCGGCGCAGCACACCGGATTGCCGGCAAATGTGCTGCCGTGCGCTCCAGGGCCCCAGGTCCACAGGGACGCGCGCCCCAGCATGGCGCCGAGCGGCATCCCGCTGGCGATCCCCTTGGCCGCGGTCACGATGTCCGGCTCCACGCCGGCGTGCTCGATCGCCCACCACTTCCCGGTGCGACCCATCCCGGACTGGATCTCGTCGGCGACGAGCAGGATCCCATGCTCGTCGCAGATCTCTCGCAGGCCGCGCAGGAATGCCGCCGGTGCCGCGAAGTAGCCGCCCTCGCCCTGGATCGGCTCGACCACGATGGCGGCCACGTCGCTCGGCGCGATCAGGCGGCCGAGGACCGCGCGCCGCAGCGTCTCCAGCTCGGCGGTCCCGTCGCCGCCGGTGTGCTCGCGCCAGCCGCGGACACGCGGGAACGGCGCGTGGAAGGTCATCGGCAGCAGCGGGCCGAACCCAGCGCGCTGCTTGATCTTCGAGTTCGTGAGCGACAAGGCCCCCATCGTTCGCCCGTGAAAACCGGCCTCGAAGGCGATGATCCCCGGCCGCCGGGTGTGGTAGCGGGCCAGCTTGATCGCCGCCTCGACGGCTTCCGTGCCCGAGTTGGTGAGGAACACACGCGCCGGCTCGCGGAAAGGAGCGATCGCCGCCAGGCGCTCCATGAACTCGACGTAGCGCGGCTCGTAGAAGTCGGTGGCCGCGATGTGGATCAGCTCGCCGGCCTGCCGGCGGATGGCATCCACGACCTCGGGGTGCGCGTGGCCGGTGCTGGCCACCGCGATCCCTGCGGCGAAGTCCAGGAAGCGGTTCCCGTCGACGTCGGTCACGACGTAGCCCTCGCCGCTCGCGGCCGCGAGCGGATAGGCGCGCGTCAGGCTGGGGCTTGCCACGCGCTGGTCTCGCTCGATGAGCGCGCGCGCGCGAGGGCCTGGCAGCTCGGTGATCAGATGAGGCGCAGCGAGGCGCGAGCCGGCGGTCGCCCGCCGTGGCGTCTGGGTGGTCATCGAACCAACTCCGTTGTGCGGAGCGGCGCGTCCTGCCCGCGCCTTTGGCTAGGGCCTGATCTTACCAGCCGCTTATCTGCCGCTCAGCGCAGCGGCAATCTCGCCGACAAGGCCGGGTCCCCGATACACGAGACTGGTCCAGACCTGCACGAGCGAAGCACCGGCGAGAACCGCGCCCCGGGCATCCTCGGCGCCAAAGATGCCGCCGGATGCGATCACCGCGAACCGGTCACCGGTCAGCTCGCGGGCCCGCCGCAGGGCCGAGACCACACCGCTGCGCAGCGGGCGTCCAGATAAGCCTCCGATTTCGGTCCGCGCCGGGGAGCGCAACGCGTGGCGGACGGTGGTGGTGTTGGACAGGATCAGCCCCTCGGCCGGGGTGTCGGCCAGCGCGGTCAGAGTGCTGTCGAATCCCGTCGCAGACAGATCGGGCGAGAGCTTGACCAGAAGCGGACGGACGACCGGCTGAGCGCAGAGCTGCTCCACCAATGCCACCAGGCGGGCCGGCTCCTGGAGATCGCGGAGGCCCGGCGTGTTCGGAGAGGAGACGTTGATCGTGATGTAGTCCGCGACGGGTGCCACGGCGCGGTATGCGGCAAGGTAGTCGTCG
>JALYXZ010000053.1 GCA_030946825.1 Chloroflexota bacterium
TCTTGGAGGGGTTGATCATGAACCAATCCTCCAGGGCGTGGTGGTAGGGGACGGCCGGAACCTCCGGTCCCGCGAGGCGCGTGACCGGACCGTCCAGGTGCTCGAAGCCGTCCTGAGCGATGACCGCAGCGACCTCAGCGCCGTATCCCCCGAACTGGTTCGCCTCGTGGACCACCAGCGCCTTGCCGGTGCGTCCCACCGAGCCGAGAACGGTTGCGACGTCGAGCGGACGCAGCGTCCGCAGATCGACCACCTCGGCCTCGAGCCCGTCCTCCCGGGCCAGGATCTCCGCCGCCTCCACCGCGCAGAACCGCATGTAGCCGTAACAGAAGATGGACAGGTCCTTCCCGGCCCGGGCAATGGAGGCGCGGCCGATAGGCACCACCTGGTCGCCATCGGGAACTTCCGCCTTGAACAGCCGGTAGGTCTTCTTATGCTCGAAGAACATGACCGGATCGGGGTCGCGGATCGCCGCTTTGAGCAGGCCCTTCGCATCCGCCGGCGTGCCGGGGGCGACGACCTTCAAACCCACGGTCGAGGTGAAGTAGGACTCGTTTGACTGCGAATGGTAGAGCGCCCCGTGGACCCCGCCGCCGTACGGCATCCTGATCACCATCGGCAGACCGAACGCCCCGTTCGACCGGTACCGCATGCGGCTGATCTCGCTCACGATCTGGTTGAACGCCGGATACACGAAGTCTGCGAACTGCATCTCGGCGACCGGTCGCAATCCATAGAGCGCCGCGCCGGCCGCCGCGCCGGCGATGAGGCCCTCGCTGAGCGGCGTGTCGAGGACCCGCTTGTCGCCGTACTTGGCCCACAGCCCCTCCGTCGCGCCGAAGACGCCGCCCTTCTTGCCGACGTCCTCACCGAGGACCATCACCCGCTCGTCCCGCTCCAACTCCTCGTCCATCGCCAGCCGTATCGCCTCGAGGATATTCAGCTCGCCCATCAGCGCGTCTCCTCGGCGTACACGCCGCCGGCCGCTGCCTCCGGCTCCGGATCAGGTCGCGCCTCGGCGCGCCGGGACGCCTCGTTGACCTCCGCCTTGACCTCCGCCCTGAGGCGCTCCTCGATCGGGTCGGTCAGGATCCCGAGCTGACGGAGCTGGTCGGCGAAGCGGGGTATCGGATCGTGCTCCTTGAGCCCCTCCACCTCGGAGGGGTCCCGGTACCGGCGCTGGTCGTCGTCGCTGGAATGGCTGGTGAGCCGGACCACCTTGGCCTCGATCAGGGTCGGTCCCTCGCCGGCCCGAGCTCGCGCGTGCGCCTCGCGGGCGGCCCCGAAGCAGGCCAGCACATCGGATCCGTCGACCGTCACCCCGGGCATGCCGTAGCCCACCGCGCGCGCAGCCACCGATAGACCGCCGACCTGCTTGGCCAGCGGGACGCTGATCGCATACCCGTTGTTCTCACACACGAAGATGACGGGCAGCTTGTGGACACCGGCGAAGTTCATCGCTTCGTGGATCTCGCCCTGGTTGCTCGTGCCCTCGCCGTAGAACGTGATCGCCACCACGTCGTCGCCCCGCACCCAGGCGGCCATCGCAATGCCCACCGCGTGCAGCACCTGGGTGCCCACCGGGGAGCTCACGCTGACGATGTTGTACGGCGCCCCGCCGTAGTGGCCGGGCATCTGGCGACCGCCGGAGCTGACGTCGTCGCCCTTTGCCAGGTGAGCGGTGATGATGTCCTCCGCGCTCATGCCAAAGGTCATGGTGGCGGCGATCGATCGGTAGAAGGGCGCCATCCAGTCCTGGCCGCGCCGCATCGCCCACGATGTGCCGACCTGTGCCCCCTCATGGCCCTGACCGCTGATGATGAACGCGATCTTCCCGGCCCGCTGCATGAGCCACATCCGCTCGTCGACCGCTCGGGCGAGCAGCATCTCGCGGTACATGGCCAGGACGTCATCGTCGCTGAGTCCCAGCTCGCGGTGACGGGCCGTCGCGGCGGCTTTGGTGGTTGCCACGCGTCCCTCCTTCCTCAGACGTGGATGGCTGCGCCGTCGACCGCCAGGGCGGCCTCGGCGAGCACTTCGGTCAACGTCGGATGCGCGTGCACCGACATCGCGATCTCGGCGGTGGTGGCCTCGACCAGCCGGCCGAGGGTCGGCTCGGCGAGCAGGTCGCCCGCGTGCGGACCGATGATGTGCGTGCCGAGCAGCTCCCCGGTCTCGGCGTGCGCGACCATCTTGGCGAAGCCATCCGTTTCGCCGACGATGGTGGCCTTGCCGAGAGCCCGGAACGGGAAGGACCCGGTCCGGACCGGCAATCCCCGGTCCCGCGCCTCCTGCTCGGTGAGTCCCACGCTGCCGATCTGTGGTCGGCAGAACGTGACGCGCGGCATGAGGTCCATCCGCACCGGGTCGGGCTGGTGGCCGGCAATCGTCTCGACCGCCACCACCGCCTCGTGGCTGGCCACGTGCGCCAGCTGGAAGCCGGGCACGATGTCGCCGATGGCATACAGGTGTGGCACGCCGGTCCGCATCCATTCGTCGACGGTCACGTACCCCCGCTCGACCCTGAGCCCCGCAATCGCCTCGAGCCCGATGCCGTCGGTCAGTGGGCGCCGGCCGACCGCCACCAGCAGCAGCTCCGACTCGACATCGGTTCGCGTGCTGCCCTCGTTGGCGGCGATCGCGAACCGGAGCCCGGACGCCGTGCGCTCGATCGAGGCACCGTCAACGGTCGCCGCGGGAAACAGCCTGATTCCGCGTCGCTTGAAGAGTCGCGTCAGCTCCTTGCCGATCTCGGGATCCTCGAGCGGGACGATCCGGTCCATGAACTCGACGAGGTTCACCTCCGCGCCGAAGTCGCGGTACATGCTCGCCCACTCGACTCCGATCGCGCCCCCGCCGATGATCGTCACGCGTGCCGGCAACCGGTCCCGGGCGAGTGCCTCGTCGCTGGTGATGATTCGCTCGCCGTCCACCTCGATTCCCTGCAGCGGTCGGGGCGCGGAGCCGGTGGCCAGGATCAGGTCGGTGGCACTCGCCTCCACCGTTCCCGCCTCACCGTCGGAGATGCGGACGCTCGTCGGCGAGGTCAGCGCACCGCTCCCGCGCAGGACCGTCACTCCGTTCTTCTTCAGCAGGAACTCGACGCCGCGGACATGCTTGTCGACGATCGCGTCACGCCGCTTGGCCAGCGCAGCGTAGTCCAGCGTGACGCCGCTGCCGCCGGCGAGTCCCAGCTCGGCACCCTGCTGCGTGACACGGTGGAGCAGGTCGGCGGTCTCGAGCAGCGCCTTGGACGGGATGCAGCCGCGGTTCAGGCACGTGCCGCCGATCCTGTCGCGCTCGACGATCGCCACGCTCATGCCCAGCTGGGCGGCGCGGATGGCGCCGACGTAGCTCATGCCACCGCCAAGGATCAGCAGGTCGAACTGTCGGTCCTCGCTCATCGGCCGTCCGCCGGGCGATCCAGCGCTCGGCCCTCGAATTCCGCCAGCGAGCCGCGCCAGGCTGCCCGCATCGGCTCCGGGCGGCCAGCGGCGTAGTCATAGCAGACCAGCACCGATGTGGCCTCGGCCGCTGAGCGGCTCGGCTCCCCGGCGACCACCCGATGGCTCATCCCGAACGAGCTGCGGCCGATCCAGTCGACGCGGGTGGCAACCTCGACAGGTTCTCCGAACAGGATCGGCGAGCGGAAATCGCAGCTGATGTGGGCGAGGATCATCGGAAGCCCGCGGATAGCATCGATGGCAAGCACCTCGCGCAGGTACTGGACGCGTGCCTGCTCGACATAGCTGATGAACACCGCGTTGTTCACGTGACGCAGCGCGTCGATGTCGCCGAAGCGCACCTCGACGCGCGTGTGATGGCGAAACTCGTCAGTCACGGGGGGCCGATTCTACAGGGCCTCGCCCGCGTCGGCGATCAGCGCGGCGAGCAGCGCCGTGCGGGGCACGATGCTGGCCAGGTCGAGCCACTCGTCGTCGGAGTGGTCATCGCCACCGATCGGGCCGAGCCCATCCAGCGTCGGCAGCCCGAGCGCCGCGGTCGTGTTCGCGTCGCTCGCCCCGCCGGTTGCCGCATCGTGCACCGCAAACCCGAGCTCCGCGGCGAGCCCTTGCGCGAGTCGGACGAGCCGTTCGGCTCCGGGTCCCCTCTCCATGACCGGGTGCCGGGCGATCTCCTGCAGGCGCGTCACCACGCCGGAGATCACGGGCCTGGCGGCCAGCTCGCTCAGCGCTGCACATGCCTCGTCGAACTCCGCGGTTGACGCGGCTCGCAGATCGACCTCCAGCCGGCAGGCATCGGCCACCACGTTGGGGCGCGTGCCCCCGGCGACGACGCCGACGTTGGCGGTGACCGACGGCCAGCGCCCGTTCAGGGCGTCGATCGCGATCGTCTGGTGTGCGGCGGCCAGGATCGCATTGCGCCCCTTCTCCGGCTCGATTCCGGCGTGTGCTGCGCGTCCGCGCAGCTCGATCCTGAACTCGGCGACTCCCTTGCGCGCGCTGACGATGTCGCCGTTGGCCCGTGCGCACTCGAGGACGAGTGCGATGTCGTGGTCCGCTGCCAGGGAGCGGATGATCGGTGTGCTGACCGGCGAGCCGATCTCCTCGTCGGGGTTGGCGACCAGGGTGACCGATCGCCGGACTCCGGATTCCGCCAGCGCACCGAGCGCATGCAGCCCTGACAGCAGCCCGGCTTTCATGTCCGTTACGCCCGGCCCGGTGGCCCGCGCGCCATCGATGCGAAACGGCCGGTTGGCCGCCGTTCCAAGGTCGAAGACGGTGTCCATGTGACCGATCAGCAGCAGGCGCGGACCGCTTCCGGCCAGGCGGCCGATGACCACATCGCCCAGCCGACCTGGTTCGTGTGCAGCGGGGCCGGCTATCCGCTCGACATCGGCGCCGATCGTTCGCAGCGCGGACTCCACGGCGTCGGCGACGCGGTTGACGCCCTCCGGGGTGTACGAGCCACAGTCGATGTTGACCAGCGCCTCGAGGTCGGCGAGGTAGCGGGGCAGGCGCCGCTTGACGATTTCCTGCAGGGCACGGGGAGAGCTATCCGACATCGATCGGAGTCTAGTCGCTGACCCTCGTGCCTATACTCGGGCGCATGCCGCGGAGGGGACCGCCCAGGCCGGTCGAGCTGGTGGAGATTCGGATCCTGGATGGACCGAACCGCTTCTTCACCCGCCCCGCGGTGAAGCTCGAGTTCCGCGCGGAGCAGGCCGGCCTCGCGGCGGAGGTGGCCACCGACGCGGGAGAGGCGGTGCGCCGCCTCCACGTTGCGCTCGATCTCCCGCCACCGCGGCTGACCGTCAGGGAATCCGTGGATCGCCTTCGTGCGGCGGTCGCCTATCCCTGGCGGCGCCGGACCATCTCGCAGTCGATCGGGGTTGCGGCGGCTCGCATCGCACGCGGCGTCGGCACGGAGCGCCGGGAGCAGGCGGCGCTGCGCTCGGTGGCGCTCGGCCCGCTACCGACGCATGCTCGCGCCAATGCCCCGATCGTGGCCATCACCGGCACGAACGGCAAGAGCACCACCACCCGCCTCATCGCGCACATCGGGACCGAAGCAGGCATGCGCGTGGGCATGACGAACTCCGACGGCATCTACGTCGCCGGCGAGCTGGTCGAAGCGGGGGACTGGACCGGCTTCGGAGGTGCCGCCCGGATCCTGTCGGAGCCGCAGCTCGACCTGGCCGTGCTCGAGACAGCGCGGGGCGGAATCCTGCTGCGCGGGCTCGGCTACGCCGCCAACGACGTCTCGGTGGTCACCAACGTCAGCGCCGACCATCTCGGACTGCAGGGGATCGACACGCTCGACGAGCTCGCCGAAGTGAAGGCCACCGTCGTTCGCGTCACGCGCCGCGGCGGCTGGGCGGTCCTCAACGCCGACGACCCGCGGGTATGGGCGATGCGGCGCGAGACCCGGGCGCGGTGGTACCCGTTCAGCCTGGATCCGGCGGCCGAGGCGGTCCGGCTGGCCCTCGAGCGGGGTGACCGGAGCGCGGTCCTCGATGACGGCTGGCTCGTGCTGCTGGACGCCCGCCACCGCACCCGTCTCGTGCCGGCGGCCGATCTGCCGGTGACGCTTGCCGGCCTGTCGCGCTACAACATCGCCAACGCGCTGGCCGCGGCAGCAGCCGCTGACGCGCTCGGGATCGGGTTGGAGCTGATTCGCACGGCGCTGCAGACCTTTGCGCAGGACACCGCCGCCAATCCGGGCCGCCTGAACCTGTTCGAGCGAGGGGGTGTGATCGTGGCGGTTGACTTTGCGCACAACGTCGCGGGTCTGCAGGGGCTGCTTGAGGTCGGTCGCGCCCTCGCGGGGGCGGGGCGGCTGCGGCTCGGCCTGGGCACCGCCGGGGACCGCACCGATGAGGTGTTGTATGAGCTCGGCCTCCTCGCCGGCCGGGCCGCCGACGACGTGCTGATCGCCGAGAAGCGCCATTACCTGCGTGGGCGCAATCTGGATGAGATGAATGCCATCTTCAGGCGTGGAATCGCCGCCGGCGGCTTCGAGGGCGAGGTGACGGCCGCTCCAGACGAGGTGGAGGCGGTCCGTGCCCTCGTCGAGCGCTGCGCGCCCGGGGACGTGGCGGCGGTGATGGCCCACGCCGACCGGCCACAGGTCTTCGCCTGGCTGGCAGACAACGGCTTCGCTCCCGTCGACGCGGCGAGCGTGATGTCCGCTCGCGCGGCGGACGCGGCGGGCTAGAAGACCTCCGCGGCGAACGGTTCTTCCAGCTCCGCCAGCTCCGCGAGCTCGGTTACGGCCCGCGGTCCCCCCTCATCGCCGGCTCCGTCCGCGCCGCTGGATCCGCTGGGGCCGCCGTGTTGGCGGCGCTGGAGCTCCTGCCAGACTTCGTTGGCGTGATCGACGCAGACGACCACGATGTCGCCGTCCTCTGCGAGGTCCAGCGCGTGGCGTGCGGCATCGATCTCCTCGAGGCGAGTCTCGACCGTCTTGCACCGCGCGCCATCGCGCATCGCTGCGCGCACGCCCTCCTCGATGAGACCCGCCGTTTCGCCCGGCCGCCGGCCACGCGGATTGGCATCCTCGCGGATGACGATCGTGTCGAAGTGGCCAGCGGCGACGCGGCCGAGCTCGCGAACATCCTCATCGCGGCGGTCCCCGGCAGTGGCGATGACGGCGATCCGGCGTCCGGTCACAAGGCCGCGCCGGCCGCCGGGAGCGGGCTCGGACAGGCGCTCGACGAACTCGCCGAGGGCGGCGAGGGCCGGGGGATTGTGGGCATAGTCGATCACCACCCGGTAGCCGTCGACCTCGAACATGTTCAGGCGGCCCGGGGCCATGAAGTAGCTGGTTGAGAAGGTCCGCAGGCCCTGGCGGATGTCGTGGAGGTGCGCTCCCGCAGCCCAGGCGGCGGCCGCCGCGGCGAGCGCGTTCTGGACGTTCATGCGGGCCCGCCCCTCGAAGGTGCTCGGCAGCAGGTGCGTCCAGACCAGCGGCATGCTCTTGCGTCCCTGGCGCAGCACGATCATCTCGCCGTTGCCGCCCTGCTCCAGGGTCACCGCGCGACGGCCTCGCGCGGCGGCCCGCTTGACGTGCTCGTTGTCCGGATCCATGGAGAAGTAGATCACCGATCCCGAGCTGGCGCGGGCCATGCCGGCCACCAGCGGCTCATCGGCATTCAGCACGGCCGTGCCATAGCGCGGCACCGCCTCGACGACCACCTGCTTGACGCCCGCCAGCTGGCGGATCGAATGGATCCCGCCCAGGCCGAGGTGATCGCCGGTCACGTTGAGCACCACCGCGACGTCGTTGCGCTGATATCCGAGGCCCTCGCGCAGGATGCCGCCCCTGGCGACCTCGAACACCGCCACGTCGACCGATGGGTTCTGGAGGACCATCGACGCCGAGCGCGGGCCACTCATGTCGCCGCGCCGGACGGTCCTGCCGTCCACGAAGATGCCGTCGGTGGAGGTCATGCCGACCTTGCGACCCATGCCCTTGAGCACGTGGGCGATCATGCGCGCCGTCGTGGTCTTGCCGTTCGAGCCGGTGACGGCCACGATCGGGATCCGCGACGGGGTGCCCGGCGGGAAGAGCATGTCGATCACCGGCTTGGCGACGTACTGGGCCTCGCCCTCGGTCGGGTGCGTATGCATCCGGAACCCGGGCGCCGCATTTACCTCCACGATCCCGCCGCCGGTCTCGCGGACCGGACGCGAGACATCGGGACAGATCAGGTCGATGCCCGCGATGTCGAGCCCGACCACGCGCGCCGCCAGCTCGGCGATCTCGGCGTTGTCAGGATGGATCTCCTCCGTTCGGTCGATGCTGATCCCGCCGGTGCTCATGTTGCCGGTGCGCCTCAGGAAGACCCGCGCTCTGCGGGGAGGCACATCGTCGAGCGCGAATCCCTGCTCCGCGGCGTACGCGACCGCCTCCTCGTCGAGGGTGATCCGGGTCAGCACCTTCTCGTGACCGATCCCGCGCCGGGGATCCGTGTTGGTGATCGCCACCAGCTCGCGCAGGGTGTGCTGGCCGTCGGCCTTGACGTGGGCCGGGACGCGCTGCGCAACTGCCCGCAGGGCGCCATCGATCACCAGGCATCGGTAATCGTTTCCGATGAGGTAGCTCTCCACCACCACCGCGCCGCGCCGTGACTCACGGCGCGCCGATCGATAGCCGGCCCGCACGGCGGCATCGTCGGCGAGGTTGAGGGCCACGCCGCGACCGTGGTTGCCGTCGAGCGGCTTGACCGCCACCGGGAAGCCGATCAGGTTGGCGACCTTGACCGCCTCCTCCTCGCTGCGCGCGATCTCGGAGCGAGGGACCGGGATGCCGGTCGCGGCCAGCAGCCGGTTGGTGAGCTTCTTGTCGGATGCGATATCTACCCCCAGCGAGCTCGTCTGGGACGTCATCGTGGCCCGGATTCGCTTCTGATGGCGGCCGTGTCCGAGCTGGATGAGCGACTGCTCGTTGAGCCGGATGTAGGGGATGTCGCGAAGAGTCGCCTCGTCGAGGATCGCCTGGGTCGAGGGCCCGAAGGCGGAGCGCTCCGCGAGCCGGATCAGGTCCTCGAGTGCGGCGAGGAAGTCGAAGGCGCTGTCCGCCTCGACCAGGTGGTTGACCAACCGGACGGCAAGCCGACCGGCGGCGAGGCCGACGCTCTCTTCCGCGTAGGAGTAGACCACGTGGTAGCGGCCCGGCTCCCCGGTGCTCCGCGTCTTGCCACGACCGACCTCCGTGCCTGCCTCGCGCTGCAGCTGCAGGGCGATGTGCTCCGCGACGTGCCCCAGCCAGGTGCCCTGTCTGAGCCGCTTCTCGAATCCGCCCGGCTTGCCGGTCGAGCAGCTGTGCTCCGCCACGCCGGGCAGCAGCGACAGGAGGCCATCCACGAAACCCGGGATCCGGTCCGAGGGGAAGTCCTCGAGCACGCCGAGATCGACGACGAGCTTGATTGCCGGGTCGTAGCTCCAGTAGTTCGGTCCGCGGTAGACGCGGGTATCCACGATGCGCAGCGTCGCCTGCGGGGCTGTCGCGACGCCCTTTGGGCGCCTGCGCCTCCTCGGCGGCCCGTCGCTGCGCCGACCTCCGCTGCGCGGGTCGTCGCTCACTCGCTCGCCTCCTCGACCCGCCGCGCGCGCACCGCCCGACGGCGACGAGCCCGCTCGACCACACGATCGTCGGCACCCTCCGCGGCGACCCGGCGAATGAGCGCGCGCGCCCGCTTGCCGGCCGTCTCGATGGCGGCCAACTCGCGCTCGCTGGCGCTCAGCGCGCGGAGCGGCGCCAGCAGCCGGCGCCTTCGGAGATCGAACCGGTATCCCGCCGGCAGCGAGTGGAGCACGACGCCGCTGGCCATCATCGGTCGATGGCGCTTGACCTCGTAGGCATCGGTCTGAAGCTTCGCCGGGTCGAGGATGGTGACCGACCCTTTGCCGATCACCTCCATCACTCCGTTGGGGCTCACCAGGGCCGCGGTGTCCTCGTCGATGCCCATCCCCAGCAGGGCCGGAGACTGGGCGATGAGCGCCAACAGGCGACCGATCCGGTTGCGCTGCTCGAAATGCTGATCGATGAGAACGCCGGGAAGCAGCCCGAGTCCCGCGCTCATCTGCGTCATCCGCTGCTTGGGCGTGGCGCCGCTGGTGCCGAAGGCGACCATGTGGCTGCTCATCGCGGAGGCTCCGGCGCTGGTCCCCGCGACGATTGCTCCTGCCCGCTGACGTTCGAGCAGCGCGCGGCCAAGCAGCGTGCCGCCGATGACGCTCGCCAGCCGCAGCTGGTTGCCCCCGGTCATGAAGATGGCCGTCGCGTCATCCAGCAGGGCGGCGATGCGCGGATCGTTGGCGTCCTCCCGCGTGAGCGGGCGGATGCCGCGCACGTCGGCGACGTTCAGGGCGTGGAAGATCGAGCGGTACAGGTCGGTCGCCTCGTCGCCGAGGGACGAGGCGGTCGAGATGACCACGATCCGGGCCTCGCTCGCACCCGCCAGCGCAATGAAGCGTGCGAGGATCTGCCGCTGGCGCAGCTTGTCCTCCGCTCCACCGATGATCAGCAGGTGACCACCCCGGGATGCCGGGCGCGGGGCAGGGAGCATGCGCGGCAGCATAGCCGAACTCGGTGGCCGAACCTGGGCGAGCGGAGGCGCGCTCGGTAGACTTCACCAGATGTCGTTTCGCAGCGAGGCACGCGACTACTACGCCATCCTTGGCGCCGAGCCATCGGCGTCTGCGGCGGAGCTTCGCGGCGCGTTCCGCGAGGCGGTGCTCCGCCACCACCCGGACCGAACCGCGGCTTCCGAGATCGCGACGCGCCGCACCTCGATGCTCAACCGTGCCTGGGGAGAGCTCCGCGACCCGGTGCGCCGCCTGCACTACGACCGTGACCTGGAGCGCGGTCGCGCCGCCCTGGTCGAGTGGCCGCTCGAGGACGGCGAGGTTTCGCGCCGGCGTCAGCGCGGCCGGGTCGAGCCGCTTCCGCGCAGCCGCTGGCACCAGCCGGAATGGCGTACCGCCCGCGGCTTTCGCGTTCCGGCCGAGGTGTTCGTCCGCGGACCGGCGGCCCAGGATCGCTGGATCGTGGAGCACCACATCGCGGTGGAGGATTGGAGAGCGCATTCCGAGCGTTACTGGCTCCGATACGCCGCCGAGCACTACCGCGATCGCGGCCGAGTCGACGACTGGCTTGGCTGCCTCGAGCGCCTGCTCGACGTCGACCAGAGCTACGACACGCTGGTGCAGTCCGGACTGCGTGAGGCCTACCTGGCGACCACCTCGTTCCTGAGGGGCGCCGCGCGCTTCGAGCGGATCTCGGAGCGCTACCCCGCGGGGACGTCTCAGCGCGCCTGGGTCGACCGCGAGGTCCGAGCCCTGCTCGGCGCCTTCCGGGATGCGCGCGTCCGGCGCGGCGCAGCGGACGCGCGCGCCGAGAACGGCGAGATGCTGATGAACTACCTCGAGGCCCTCGGCATGACCCCCACCTTCGCGGATCTGCGCGCGGCCATCGTCGCGCATCGGCGGGCCGGCAACCTGGGGCGCGCCTCGGAGCTCGTGAGCCGCGCGGCGAACGAAGCCGTCACCGATCCAGCGCGCTGGTTCTCGCTGGTGCAGCTGCTCACCGAGGCCGGGCAGCTGGAGCGTGCGTCGGCCCTTCTGGCGGAGGTGGCGCGCGGGGAGCACCCCGAGGCGCTCGATCGGAAGGCGATCGGAGGCGACCCCGGACGGCGGATCGCGGCGGCCCGCCGGCGCC
>JALYXZ010000063.1 GCA_030946825.1 Chloroflexota bacterium
GCCATCGACCGATCGGCGCTGTTCAGCGCCTGGCGCACGACACTCGAGGCCGCCGCGGCGCAGCGGCCGCTCGTCCTGCTCATCGAGGATCTCCACTGGTCGAGCGACAGCCTGCTCGACCTCGTCGAGTTCATCCTCCAGCCGCGCGGCGATTCGCCGATGCTCATGCTGGCCCTTACCCGGCCGGAGCTGCTGGAGCGGCGGACGACGTTTGGCACCGGCCGCCGCAACCACGTGCTGATGGCGCTCGAGCCGCTCGACTCCGGCTCTATCGAGCTGCTCGTCCAGAACATCCTCGACGGCCCGTCCCCGGAGCTGCTGCCGGTCGTCGTCCAGCAATCGGAAGGGAACCCGTTCTACGCCGGCGAGATCGTGCGATCGCTCATCGAACGCGGGGTTGACCTGCGCGATCCGGCGGCCATCGCGGCCGTCGCCGCGGGTCTGCCGGACACGGTCCAGGCCACCGTCCTCGCCCGCCTCGATGCCCTTGATCCCGTCGCGCGCCGCGTGCTTCAGCTCGGCGCGGTGCTGGGGCGCGGATTCGCTGCCTCCGCGGTCGCGGCGCTCGAGCCGGCCATCGCTGGCGATCTCGGCGCCGCCGTCGAGCGCCTCATCGAGCGCGAGATGTTGCGTCCTGCCGCCCGCGGAGAGCTGAGCTTCCGGCACATCCTCATCCGCGACGTTGCGTACGGGACCCTGCCGCGCGTCGAACGCGCCGGACACCACGCGGCGGCCGGCCGCTGGCTGGAAAGCGCGGCTGCGGACGGCCGCGAGGACGAGCTCGCAGAGCTCGTGGCCTTCCACTTCCGCGAGGCGGCCGGGCTCGGGGCCGCCATGGGAACGCCGGAGCCCGAGATCGCGGCGAGCGCGGTGACCTGGCTGCGGCGGGCCGCCGATGTTGCCGCCGGGGCACGTGGCATGGCGGAGGCGGCGGCACACCTCCGAGCTGCGATCGAGCTCGCTCCGAGCTCGGAGCGGCCGGACCTCTTCCAGCGGCTCGGCGAGGTCTACGGCTCGGGAGACCCGTCGATCAGCGCCTTCGAATCGGCATGGCGCGTGGGGTCGACGGAGGGTCGGCCGGTGGACTTTTTGCTCCACAACCTGTCGCAGCAGATCATCGTCACAACGCGCTGGTTTGCCTCGGTCGCGCGTCAGCCGACCCTCGAGGGGATGACGGCGCTCCTCGAGCAGGGCCGGACCTGGCTGCCCGAGGCAGGCCCCGCGGCACGTGCCCGATTCCTGATCGCGCGCGGATTCCTCCCCTTCTGGCTGCGAAATGCGGCCATTCGCTCACCGACCGCCGCCGATATCGCCGAGGCGCGGTCGACCAGTGAGGAAGGGCTTGCCATCGCCGAACAGCTCGATGATCCCGAGCTCATCAGCGCCGCCATCGACGCCCTGACGTCACCCGATCAGGCAACCGATCCGGCGAGCGCCCGCCGCCTCTCCGAACGCCGGGTCGCGATGGGACGCCGCCTGCCTTCCGACGAGCGGCTCGACGCGCTGAACATGGTCGCCTGGTTCAGCGCGCTGATGGGCGACTTCCCGCCGGCACTCAGCGCGAGCGAGGAGGCGATCGAGCTCACCCAGCCCGGCCAGAACGTCGGCTTCTCGATGGGTGCCGGCTCGTGGCACGCCTACGCCTCGGCGCTGATCGGTCGCTGGGAGGTGGTCGCCCACGACGTCGACCAGCTCTGCGCTCGCTGGGTGGCGGCGGAGCGGCCGGCGGCGAGCTACGGCCTCCAGGGCTTCCTGAGCGGAATCGACTGGGCGCGCAACCGGGGCGATGAGGGCAGGCTCGAGCGCTGGACCGATGTCGCCGCGGAGATCGTCGGCCGTTTCGCCCCGGACCACCCGGTCGCGGCCCTGATGGCGATGCCGCGACTCGACCTCGACGGGCTGGTGTCGATCATCGTCCGCGCCGAGCGTTACCCGGACCGCGCGCACTACGTCGAGCATGCGGTGGCGATGGCGGCCGATCGCGTCCTGGCGGTCCCGAACGACGCCGTCGACGCGGTCGTGGAGCGCGCGGTCACGCATCGGTACCGGGTCCTCGAGGCGCAGGCGCGGCGTCTACGCGGGCTCTTGCGCGGGAACCTCGGCGAGCTGCGCGCGAGCCTGGAGACCTTTGAGCAGATCGGCGCCGGCCGCTACCTGGCGCGCGTCCAGCGCGAGCTCGGACAGCTGGTCGGCGACGAGGCGCTGGTGGCCGCCGGCGAGCGCACCCTCGACGGGCTCGGCGAGCTGGATGCGCTCAAGCGCCTCTCCGCCGGCCGCTGAGCCGCGGCTGGGCCGGGGTCAGCCGGCGCCGGCGTCACGCAGCAGCTGGGGGATGTGGGACGGGGAGTCAGCCACTCGGACCCCGGCCTGCTCGAGCGCCTGGCGCTTCGCCTCGGCCGTCCCGGCGCTCCCGGAGATGATGGCGCCCGCGTGTCCCATCCGTCGCCCGGGAGGAGCCGTGCGACCCGCGATGAAGGCGGCCATCGGCTTGCGGACCTTGCGGGCGACGAACGCGGCGGCGCGCTCCTCCTCCTCACCGCCGATCTCGCCGATGAGCACGATCGCATCGGTATCCGGGTCCTGGTTGAAGAGGTCCAGCACCTCGATGAAGCCGGTGCCGATGATCGGGTCGCCGCCGATGCCCACGCACGTCGACTGGCCGATGCCGGCATCGGTCATTGCCTGCACCACCTCGTAGGTCAGCGTTCCCGAACGGCTCACCAGGCCCACTGAGCCTGGACGGTGGATGCTGCCCGGGATGATCCCCACCTTCGCCGATCCGGGCGAGGTTGCTCCGGGACAGTTCGGGCCGATCAGCCGCACGCTCCGGCTCTTCAGGACGTGGTAGACGGGGACCATGTCGAGCGCGGGAATCCCCTCGGTGATGCAGAAGATCAGACCGATGCCGCTATCGGCGGCCTCGAGGATCGCGTCGGGCGCAAAGGGCGCCGGGACGAAGATGCAGCTCGTGTTGGCGCCGGTTTCGCGGACGGCCTGCTCGACGGTGTCGAAGACCGGCACGCGGCCGTCGATCGCCGCTTGGCCGCCCTTCCCGGGAGTGACCCCGGCGACGATCGACGTTCCGTACTCCAGCATCGCCCGAGAATGGAACTCCCCCTCACGTCCGGTGATCCCCTGGACCAGGAGCCGAGTGCCGGCGTCGACCAGGATGCTCATCCGGTGCGAACCGCGGCGACCGCCCTCTCGGCTGCCTCGTCCAGGCTGGAGGCCGCGATCAGGTTCGCCTCGGCCAGGATCGGCCGCGCCTCCTCGGCATTGGTCCCGACGATGCGAACCACCATCGGTACCTGGCGGCTGAGGGTCTGACGGGCCTCGACGATGCCCCGGGCGACCTCGTCGCCGCGGGTGATGCCGCCGAAGATGTTGACCAGGATGGCCTGGACCCGTGGATCGTCGAGGATGATGCGGAACGCGGCGGCCACGCGCTCCGCCTTCGCGCCGCCGCCGATGTCGAGGAAGTTCGCAGGCTCTCCGCCGGCCAGCTTGACGAGGTCCATGGTGGTCATCGCCAGGCCGGCCCCGTTGACCATGCAACCGATCGTCCCGTCGAGCTTGATGAAGTTGATCCCCGCCTCGCGCGCAGCGATCTCCGACGGCTCCTCCTCATCGAGATCGCGGAGCGCCTCGAGCTCCGGATGGCGATAGAGTGCCGAGTCGTCCAGCACGATCTTGGCATCGAGCGCGAGGAGGGCGCCATCGCGGGTGATGACCAGCGGGTTGATCTCCGCAAGGTCGGCATCCGATGCGATGAAGGCGGCATACAAGCCGCGAAACACGGTCCCGAAGTCGGGCCGCAGCTGCGCGGGGACGCCGAGGCTGAAGGCGACCCTCCTGACCTGGTGCTCCTGCAGACCGATGAGAGGGTCCAGGCGGATGCGCAGGATCGCATCGGGGTTGTTCCTCGCCGTCTCCTCGATCTCCACCCCGCCCTCGGCCGAAGCGATGCCCACGATCGCTTTGGCGCCGCGGTCGAGGATCAGCCCCAGGTAGAACTCCCGCTCGATGTCGGCGGCGGGCGCGACGAGGACCTTCCGCACGGTGACGTCCTTGATGCGCATCCCGAGGATCTCGCGGGCGCGCGCCTCCGCCTCGTCCGGGTCTGAGGCGAGCTTCACCCCGCCGGCCTTCCCCCTGCCGCCGACGAGGACCTGGGCCTTGACCACGACCGGTCCGCCGATTCGCTCGGCGGCTGCGCGTGCCCCTTCGGGCGTGTCGGCCACCTGTCCGGCGAGCAGGGGAACGCCGTGGCGCGCAAGGATCTCCTTGCTGCGGTACTCCTGCAGCTTCACGCGCAAGTCTCCATCGGGTGGGTGGGCGAAACGGGAGACCGATTGTAGCCGCCGCGCGTCGACCGCTCCCGCCGCGCGTCGACCGCTCCCGCCGCGCGGCGCCCTACACTTGCCCCGCACGCCCGGCGCTGTGACCGGCGCGACAGCGGAGAACTGATGAGCTACGCCGTGACCCTGATCCCCGGTGACGGGATCGGCCCCGAGCTCGCGGAGGCCACCCGGAATGTCCTCGAGGCGACAGGCCTCGTCTTCGACTGGGATCTCCAGCTGGCCGGCGAGGCGACCATCGCCACGGAGGGAACGCCGCTCCCCGAGCGGGTCATCGACAGCATCCGCCGCACCGGTGTCGCGCTCAAGGGACCGATCACGACCCCGATCGGTAGCGGATTCCGGAGCGTCAACGTCGGGCTCCGCCAGGCCCTGGAGCTGTACGCCAACGTGCGCCCGGCGCGCAGCCTGGTCGGCGTCAAGACCCGGTACACCGACGTCGACCTGGTCATCGTCCGCGAGAACACCGAGGATCTGTACGCCGGGATCGAGCACCGGGTCGGACCCGATGCGGCGGAGAGCATCAAGATCATCACCCGTGGCGCCAGCCAGCGGATCGCCCGCTACGCGTTCGAGCATGCCGTGCGCAACGGGCGGCGCAAGGTGACCGCGGTGCACAAGGCGAACATCATGAAGCTGTCCGACGGCCTCTTCCTGGAGAGCTGCCAGCAGATCGCCGCCGAGTACGACGGGCGGGTCGCATTCGAGGACCGGATCGTCGACAACATGTGCATGCAGCTCGTCCAGAAGCCGGAGCTGTACGACGTGCTGGTCCTGCCGAACCTGTACGGCGACATAGTCAGCGACCTGGCCGCCGGCCTGGTGGGCGGCCTGGGCGTCGCGCCCGGGGCGAACATCGGGGACCGGGCGGCGGTCTTCGAGCCGGTCCACGGATCAGCCCCGAAGTACGCCGGGCAGGACCGCGCAAACCCGACGGCGTTGATCCTGTCGGCCGCGCTCATGCTCCGCCATCTCGGGGAAACGGCCGTGGCCGACACCGTGGAGGGTGCCACTCGGGCGGTCATCGCCGAAGGGCGGACGGTGACCTACGATCTCGGCGGTACAGCCGGAACGCAGGCCTTCGGCGCGGCGGTCGCAGAGCGGGTCCGAGACGCCCACTGAGCGAGCCCCGCGCAGGCGCCACCAGTCCGGCGCAAGCGCCACCCTCGCTCGCAACCGCTAGAATCGGCGCACCCCGACGACACGCGCCGTTCCCGCGCGCGGGAGGATCGGTCCAGCTTCCGGAGACGCCGATTGACCCTTCTGGCCGGCCTCCAGGCCCGGATCCTTCGATACCGGATCTCGTGGGCGCAGCTTGCCTGGGCGGGGCATCGGCTGTCGGGCATCGGGGTGCTGGCGTTCCTGTTCGCGCACATCGTCGAGACCTCCACGGTCGCGCTCGGCCCTGACGCCTACAACTTCACGCAGGGCTTCTACCGCAACCTGCCGGCGCGCATCGGCGAGATCCTGCTGATGGCCGCGGTGGTCTACCACTCGCTCAACGGGCTGCGGGTGATCGTCATGGATTTCTGGCCGCGGACCACGGTCCACTATCGGTCGCTGACCTACGGTGTGGTCGCAGCCACGATCATCTCCATGATTCCGATCGGGCTGATCATGATCACCCCCTACGCGCCCTGGGGAGGGCATTGAGCCGATGAGCACCGGCCGCACGATCTACTTCAACCCGTCGCGCGCCGCTCGCCCGCAGCCGGAGAACGCTGGCTTCGAGCGCTTCATGTGGTACTTCATGCGCATCAGCGGCCTGCTGCTGGTGCTCCTGGCGCTCGGCCACGTGCTGATCATGCACGTGCTGGTGCAGCTGGCGGGAAAACAGATCGACTTCGCCTTCGTCAGCAGCCGATGGGGGACGCCCTTCTGGCGCATCTACGACCTGCTGCTCCTGCTGCTGGCCCTGGTGCACGGAGTCAATGGCGCGCGGATCGTGATCGGCGACTACGTCCGGCGTGGGGGCCTGCGGGCGGTGCTCATCGGTCTGCTGGTGGTGATCAGCGTGCTGTGGGTCCTGCTGGGGATGATCGTGATCATCTTCTTCAACCCGGCCACGGCGCCCAGGGTCGGCCCGTTCTCGTGAGCGCGCTGCTTGGGCTCCGAACGCCGGGTGTCCACGTGCACGAGCTCGACGCGGTGGTGGTCGGTGCCGGCGGGGCGGGACTCTACGCGGCGCTGGAGCTCAAGCGTGATCTGGGGCCGGAGGCCCGCGTGGCGGTGATCAGCAAGCTCTACCCGTCGCGCTCGCACACCGGCGCCGCACAGGGCGGCGTCTGCGCGGCGCTCGGGAACACGGAGGAGGACCACTGGGAATGGCACTGGTTCGACACCGTGAAGGGCGGGGACTACCTCGTTGACCAGGACGCAGCCGAGGTGATGTGCCACGACGCGGTGGAGACGATCATCAACCTCGAGCACCTGGGAATGCCGTTCAATCGGACGCCCGAGGGACTGATCGACCAGCGGCGCTTCGGCGGCCACACCAGGAACGAGGGCGAGGCCCCGGTCCGCCGCAGCTGCTACGCCGCCGACCGCACCGGGCACGCCATCCTGCAGACCCTGTTCCAGCAGTGCATCAAGCACGGCGTCACCTTCTACGACGAGTTCCAGGTCGTCGACCTGGCGATGCCCCTCGGCCCCGGCGGCCCGGTGAGCGGGGTGGTGGCGCTCCAGCTGGCGAGTGGCGAGATCCACAGCTTCCGGGCCCGAGCGGTCCTGCTCGCCACCGGCGGCTTCGGAAAGATGTTCAAGGTCACCTCGAACGCCCACACCCTGACCGGGGACGGCGTGGCGGCCGCCTACCGGCGTGGGGTGCCGCTCGAGGACATGGAGATGTACCAGTTCCACCCGACCGGCATGTACCGGCTCGGCTTTCTCCTCTCCGAGGCGGTCCGCGGGGAGGGAGGGATCCTGCTCAACGGTGAGGGGGAGCGCTTCATGGAGCGCTACGCGCCGACGATGAAGGACCTCGCCAGTCGCGACGTCGTCAGCCGCGCGATCTACCAGGAGGTGGCCGCGGGTCGCGGAGTGAATGGCGAGGACTACGTGCATCTCGACGTCCGCCACCTCGGCTCGGAGATCCTCGACCGTAAGCTCCCCGACGTTACGGGGTTCGTGCGCACGTACTTCAAGCTCGAGCCGCTCACCGACCTGATCCCGATCCAACCCACCGCGCACTACGCGATGGGCGGCATCCCGACCGACATCGACGGCTGCGTGCAGGCCGATGAGCGCGGGACGCCGGTGACCGGCCTGTTCGCGGCGGGAGAGTGCGCGTGCGTCAGCGTCCACGGCGCGAATCGGCTCGGCACCAACTCGCTGCTCGACATCCTGGTCTTCGGGAGAAGGGCCGGGATCGCCATGGCCGAACATCTGCGGACCGCCGCACCACCCGCGCCGGACCTCGCCGGAGAGGCATCGGTCCAGGCGATCGTCGGCGGCCTCCTCGCGTCGCGTGAGGGCGAGCGCCCGGCGGTGATCCGCGCCGAGCTCCAGGAGGTGATGTTCGTCAAGTGCGGCGTGTACCGGACCGAGCGCCTGCTCACCGAGTGCCGGGAGACGGTGCGTGAGCTCAAGCGGCGTGCCGAGCGCCTGTTCGTCGACGACAAGGGCTGCCGCTACAACACCGATCTATCCGAGGCGCTGGAGCTGGGGTTCCTGCTGGAGTGCGCCGAGGCGGCGGTGGCCTCGGCCATCGCACGCCAGGAAAGCCGCGGCGCGCACGCCCGCGAGGACTACCCCGAGCGCGACGATGTCACGTGGCTGAAGCACAGCTTCGCGTTTCGTGATCCCGCCGGAGGGGATCCGCGACTCGCCTACAAGCCGGTGGCGGTCACGCGCTTCGCGCCCAAGCCGAGGACCTACTGACCGATGGACGTCGAGCTGCGGATCCGCCGCTTCAATCCCGAGACCGATGAGGCCCCCCACTGGGAGAGCTACCGGATCGCCGCCGAGCCGACCGACCCGGTGCTCAACCTACTGCACCATGTGAAGTGGTACGTCGATGGCACGCTCACCTTCCGGCGCTCCTGCGCGCACGGCGTGTGTGGGTCCGACGCGATGCTGATCAACGGGCGCAACCGTCTCGCCTGCGAGTACCTGGTGCAGGACGCGGGCAGCCGCATCAGCGTCGAGCCGATCCGGGGCGTGCCGGTCGTCAAGGACCTGCTGGTCGACATGGAGCCGTTCTGGGACAAGTACCGATCGGTGATGCCGTTCCTGGTCAACGACGAGATTCCCGAGGACGGCCACGAGCGTCGCCAGTCACCGCAAGAGCGGGAGCGCTTCGACGACACCACCAAGTGCATCCTGTGCGCGGCCTGCACCACCGCTTGCCCCGTCTTCTGGACCAACCGGGACTACGTGGGTCCCGCGGCGATCGTCAACGCCCACCGGTTCATCTTCGACAGCCGCGACACCGCGAGCGAGGAGCGGCTGGAGATCATGGCCGATGCGGACGGCGTGTGGCGCTGCCGGACCGTCTTCAACTGCGTGGAAGCCTGCCCCAAGGGGATCAACATCACCCGCGCGATCCTCGAGGTGACCAGGGAGATCGAGCATCGCCACGTCGGCTGACCGCCTGGTGATCCACACCGATGGCGCAGCCCGGGGCAACCCCGGGCCAGCCGGGCTCGGCGCCGTGCTGCGCACGCCCGACGGGAGCGTGGTCTCGGAGCTTGCTCGGTTCCTGGGAGTTCGCACCAACAACTACGCCGAATGGACCGCGGTCGAAGACGCGCTCGAGGAGGCGCTCCGGCTGGGTGCGACGCACGTCGACCTGCGCATGGACTCGCAGCTCGTCGCGCGCCAGATCACCGGGCAATACCGCGTCCGGCACCCCGACCTGAAGCCGATCCACGCGCGCGTGATGCGCCTCCTGTCGCGCTTTTCGGGGTACAGCGTGGGCCATGTCCCGCGGGAGCTGAACCGGGACGCCGACCGGCTGAGCAACGTGGCGATCGACCAGGACCGGCGCTAGATCGGCGACGCGTCTGGACGTCGCGCGTTGAGCGCGTCCACCGGAGTCCGGTACACTCGGGGTCCCTGGAGGCGGCCGGACGGCCGCGGGGGATCGGGCCGCGAGGCATCGGTCCTTCGAGGAAAGTCCGAGCTCCACAGAGCAGGTTCGCGGGTAACGCCCGTCCGCCGCGAGGCGAGGACCAGCGCCAC
>JALYXZ010000088.1 GCA_030946825.1 Chloroflexota bacterium
ACGATCGCGTTCGGCGAGGAAGCGCCGCGCGAGCGTGACCTGGTCTTGCGCATCGCTGAAGCGCCACCCGTCCATCGCGTCGCTCACCGGGCGAGGGATGCCCCAGCCGGCAGCAGCGGAGCGCAGCGTCGTGACTGCGGTGCGCGCACGGGCGCGGGCAGGCAGCTCCAGGATCGCGGCGCGCGGCAGCACCTGCTCGGCGAACAGCGAGGCGAGGCCTTGCCCGTCGCTGCCCTCCAGGTGGTCGAGGAAGCGGCGCGAGTCGACCGGCTGCGCCACCGAGGCGGGCGCCGGCAGAGAAACGCCGGTGACCGCATAGGGCGATGCGCCGTTCGCG
Organism: Chloroflexota bacterium; assembly: GCA_030946825.1. Taxonomy (GTDB): domain Bacteria; phylum Chloroflexota; class Limnocylindria; order QHBO01; family QHBO01; genus QHBO01. The sequence continues at coordinate 338 of JALYXZ010000088.1, forward strand.
ATGCGGCGCAGCGCCGCCTCGAGCGCAGGCGCGCCCTGCCGAGCTGCGATGAGGTCTATCGTCCGCCAGGACGCTGCATAGGCGTATGCGTCCGTGCGCCCGTCAGCGGAGATGGTCCAGTCTGCGAGAGGGAAGGCGTCGCGCTTCAGCTGCGCAGTGCGCGCCGCGGCATCGATCGGCAGCGGGATCTTCAGGTCGAGCGCCACGAGCGCGGCAAAGTGCGAGGCAAGTCCCTCGCGGATCCAGGCGTCGGACGCGAAGCGCGCCCCGAACCACAGGTGCGCGGCCTGGTGCAGGGCGGTGAAGCGTGACTGGTCGAAGCCGATGGCGATCCCCGATCCGGAGGTCGCTGCACCGGCATCGAAGCCATTACCCGGTCCGGCCACCGACTCGCGGACCAGCAGCGGTCCGCTGCCCACGTACGGGATCCCGATCGCACGCTCGAGGCGTGGGAGCGCCTCGGCGAGGAGATCCGCGGTGCCGGTGCCCCACGCCGTGTCGTCCGACCAGGAGCTCACCTCCAGCTCGATGCTGCGGCCACTGAGCTGGATGGTGCGGCGGGCGGTCACTCGGTCGGTCGCCTGCTCACCGCTGACCAGTGCCAGCCAACGAGCCGGATCGGCGATCGTTCCGCTGCTGAGGCGGGTGGTGGCGCCGGTCGTGGTAGCACGCATCTGGTCGCCGGCGACCCGGACGCTGTAGGCAGCCGGGAGATCCAGGGTCACCTCACTGCGCGTGCCGAAGCTCCACACCGGAAGCGTCACCACCGACGCCCGCACCCGAACATCAGCCTGGGAGGCGTCGCGCAGGTCGTACGCGAGCCGGAAGCGCGCGGTCTGGTTGTAGCGCAGCGGAGCGCGCAGCCTGACGCTCGCCACGTTCACACCGCTGGCGCGGGTGCGCGCCACCGGCAGGTCGCCGCGTGGGTCAAGCGCCGCCACCGCCGACGCGCCGTCGTGGATCGCCAGCTCGGCGCTATCGAAGACGCTGTACCGTCCCGGCGGGTCCGCAGTGGTGTTGGTGAACGTCACCTCGACATCGACGTGGACATTTCGATTCCCGACATCGACGCGGTATGCGGCGTTGGTCAGCAGCCGGTAGCGGGCGGGAGCGCCCGCCGCGGCAGAGGGTGCCGCACTGGCGAGCGCAGCGAAGCCGAGCGCAGCAGCAAGGATCGCGCTCGGCCCCCGGCCTCGAGCGCGTGTCATGCCTCATCCGGGTAGTCGGGGGCCGGCGGCGTGGCCCCGAGCAGGCGCTGGATCAACCCGCGCCGCCGGCGTCGCGGCGTGGGAGGCTCCCAGGTTGGCATCGCCGACTCGACCTCTGTGCGGTAGCGGGCGGCCAGCGCGGCGTTGCGAGACACTCGGCCGCTCCAGTCCGGCAGCAAGCCGCGGTCCGCCACCGCTGATGCGGTCTCCTCGAGCAGGCGGTCGGCGACCACCGTCAACCGCACCAGTCCCCGGCCGAGCTCATCTCGGCCGACGGCCGCTGCCGGCAGCTCGGTCATCAGCATCGGTCGATCGTCATCGGTCATCGCGAACTTGACGTACGGATAGTCCGCGTTCGCGCGCAGCATGCGGTGCAGGGTCCGGCGCGGGATCTCCATCGCTTCCAGGCCGTAGTAGGCCCAGATCGAGATGCCCAGCCCGCTGACCCACGCCACGGTGACGCGCAGGTCGAAACGCCGCTCGCCGTCGAGGATCAGGTCACGGCTGAGCGCCGGATCGGAGGCGTCGCCCGCGGCACCCACCACCGACAGCCCAAGGTCGCGCAGCCAGGCGTCAATCGGAGGCGCCTGCTCAGCCAGCGTGAACCACCGTCTCTCCGGACCGAATGACCCGGCGTCGACCAAAGTCGCCCTCGACCACGCCAGGGTCGATGCGGCAGTTGCGGCCGATCGTCACGCGCGCCGGGATTCGCGCCCGCTTGCCGACCAGGCTGATGCCGCTGAACAGGCGCTCCGGTTCGTTGCGGTTGGGCCGCAGGTCGTCGCCGCTTCCCACCGTCGCCCCGGGGCCGATCCAGCAGTCCTTGTCGACGATCGCCCGGTCGAGGACGGCCCCGGGACCGATCTCGGTGTCGAACATCACGATCGAGTCGCGGACCATGGCGCCGGCCGCGACCCGAACCCCCGGCGACAGGACGCTGTGCTCGACATTCCCCTCCACGATGCAGCCGTGGCTGACCATGCTGGAGGTGACCTTGGCGGTTGACGCGATCCGCGCCGGCGCCCGCTCCTCGGAGCGTGTGTAGATCAGCCACGAGCGCTCGTAAAGGTCGATCGCCGGCCGGTCACCGATGAGCTCCAGATTGGTGCGCCAATAGCTCTCGACGGTGCCCACGTCTGCCCAGTAGCCGTCGAACTCGTACGCGAACACCCGGCGGCCGGTCTGCACCATCCACGGCAATACGTCGCGCCCAAAGTCGACGCGCTCCGGCGACAGCAGCTCGCGGAGCGCGGGCCACGAGAAGACGTAGACGCCCATGCTCACCAGGTTGGACGGGGGGTTCGCGGGCTTCTCGATGAAGCGCGTCACCCGGGAATCGGTATCCACCTCCAGGATCCCGAACCGATGCGCCTCTTCCATCGGCACGGTGCGCACCGCGCAGGTCACCTCCGCCCCGGTGGCCCGGTGGAGTGCGACGAACGGTCGGTAATCCATCTTGTAGATGTGATCTCCGGCCAGGACGAGGACCAGCTCGGGGTCCCGGTCCTGGATGAAGTCCAGGTTCTGCAGGACGGCGTCGGCGGTGCCGCGGTACCAGTCACGGGCCCGTCCACGCCCGATGTAGGGCTGCAGGAGCGCTACCCCGCCCCGGCTGCGGTCGAGATCCCAGGGGCGGCCGACGCCGATATGGTCGATCAGCGAGCGGGGTGCGTACTGGGTCAGGATCCCGACGTCGGTGTAGCCGGAGTTCACCACGTTCGACAGGGTGAAGTCGATAATCCGGTACTTGCCCCCGAACGGCACGCCAGGCTTGGCGCGCACCTGGGACAGGATCGACAGGCGTTCACCCTCTCCCCCCGCCAGGATCAGCGTCAGGACCGAGGCCGGCACGTCACGATTCTAGCCGCAGCCGGCGCGCCGGCAGGCAGCGGCGCTCAGGCGCGCGTCCGCCGCCGGCGTCGCACGCGGAGAG
>JALYXZ010000094.1 GCA_030946825.1 Chloroflexota bacterium
CACCAGGAACGGGATCGCACTCGCGTCGCTGATCAGGGCAGCGCGCAGAACAAAGCCACCCGCATCGGCCCAGGCGTCGAACACCGTCGCTCCGCCGAGTTGAGGCAGATCGCCGTCCACCACCTCCAGGTCGTCGACGGCGACGGACTCTACGGCCTCCACCCGCAGCGGCCGCCGATCATGCGCGCGCAGCCGCTCCCAGGACGGAACGCCGCCGACCGGGCGCGGGCTCATGTCGGCAGGTCCTCCGCCAGGCGACGGTACCGAGAGCCGTACCACACCAGCGGCTCTGCCCCTTCTTCGTAGCCGGCGGCCACGATCTCGCCGACAAAGATGGTGTGATCGCCGCCGGGATGTCGCGCCGTCAGCCGGCAGTCGAAATACGCGATCGCGCCCTCCAGCACCGGGGACCCGGTTTCCGCCTCGTGCCAGGCCGCGTCGCAGAAGCGCTGCAGCTTGATCGCGGTGGTGGGCTGCGCAAAGCAGTCGGCAAGCTCGCGCTGGTGGGCTGCGAGGACGCTGACGGCAAAGGAGTGAGAGCCGACGACCGCCTCGTGCGTCTCCGACGTGCGGCTGATGCTGGCCATCATCAGCGGCGGATCGACACTTATGGAGGCGATCGCGTTTGCAGTCATCCCGGCCAGCAACGGCCCGTGCCGCGCCGCGACCACCGAAACGCCGGTCGCGAAGCGGCCCATCATCGCGCGCAGCCGGCGTCGCTCGTCGTCGCTCATCAGCGGTACCGCTCGAGCTTCTCCAGGATCGCGTTGGCGACGGCCCAATCCGCCTCGCTCGGCGGCTCGTCCGGATTGACGTGCAGCAGCGGGACCGCGTTCCAGGCCGGCGGATCCTCTCCGGGAATGTGGATCGTCAGGTCGCCGCGGTCGAGGATGGCGATGATCGTCGCACCCGCCCCTCTTCCCCGACCGATGGCGCTCCGGAGCGCCTGCGCGAAGTCATCGGTCGACCCGTACTCGAGGGCGATGCGGGCGGCGATGATCCCGGTCTGTGGCGGGCGGACGGAGAACATAGGACTTCAGCGCGCCAGGCCGACAAGACCAAACAGCCAGCCGAAGACGGTGATGCTGCCGACCACGGTGAGAACGAGGAGCAGGAGGAGCAGCACCAGCCCGATGAGGCTCGCCCAGGCGGGCACGGTGGTCGGGGTGGGACCGATGGAGCCTTCGGCCAGCCACACCGCCAGCGCATCGCCATCGACGTGCAGCGCGACGTCGTCGTCGAGCGGCAGGACCAGGAGCCGGTGGCGGCCCTGGTCGGGCTGCGTGGCGGTGAGCAGCGCGCGGGGAGTGTCGGCCTCGCGGACCAGGACCGCGTGGTTGCCGGCGCCGTTGGTCAGCGGCACCGCCTCCAGCCGCCCGGCCGGCCCGATCGGAAGCGGCGGCCGTTCGAGCTCCATCGGCCGAGGATAGCAGGCGTCACCCGAGCCGCTGGAGCATCGGCGAAAGGCGCTCGATGCTCTCGCGGGTGATCGGGTCGAGCACCAGCTGGACGTGCGAAACGCCGTCCGCCGCAAGCTCGCGCAGCGCCGCCGCGGTCGCGTCGGGATCGTCGCCGGGGAGCGCCGAGATCGGGTTCTCGCGCTCGAACGACGTGCGGCCGACCGCGTCATGGAAGCCGACCAGCAGTGCCACGCTACGCTCCACGCTGGCCGGGTCGCGACCGACCCGCCGGCACGCCGCGTCGATCCGTTCCCGCAGCGATCGGTACCCGGCGGCGCTGTTGCCGAACCAGGTGTACCAGGCATTCCAGGCTTGGACGTGCGGCAGGCTGACGTTCAGCATCCGCTCCCCGATCGAGCCGATCATCAGCGGCAGCCGTCCGGGCCGCAGCGGCGACGGCAGCAGGACGGCCACATCGGTCCGGTGGTACCGACCATCGAAGCTGACCTCCTCACCGGCCAGCAGCCGGCGGACGATGGTAAACGCCTCCTCGAATCGGCCGACCCGATGGTCGTACGGGATCCCGAAGGCATCGAACTCGACCCGGTTCCAGCCCGCGCCGAGGCCGAGCACCAGCCGCCCCTGGCTCAGATCGTCGACGGTTGCCGCCTGCTTGGCGAGCAGCGCCGGATTGTGGAAGGCAGTGCAGGCCACCAACGGCCCGATCTCGACCCGGGTGGTGACGGCAGCCAGCGCGGCGAGCAGGGACCACGCCTCCCACGGTCCCCGGGGGCCGAGCTGGGGGTCTCGGTACAGGAGGTGATCGCCGACCCACACCGAATCGAGGCCGACCTCCTCCGCCGCCAGCGCCATCGCGCGCAGCTCGGGCCAGCGCACCGCGCGCTCCACCTCGGGAAGCTGGATCCCCACCTTCAGCGGGCGCATCAGTCCCTCACCGCAGTCCGGGCCGGCACGTCCTGCGGGCACCGCGGGCATGGTCACACATCCCGCCGGGCGAAGCTGTACACCGCCAGCGCCACCACCCCGGCGACCCATGCCACGCACCACGCCAGGTAGAGGAACGAGGGTGGGCCAGGCGCGTAGAACGGAAAGGCGGCGACCCTGGGCCCGGCGGCCGAGCCGGCGATCAGCACCGAGGTCGGCTCGATGGCGTAGATCGCGCCGCGCCACAGCCCATCGGTGGGAAGCAGCAGGTGACCGACGGTCCCGGCCTGCCCGATGGTGGCGTCGCCGAACGCGGCGCCGATGCCTCCCACCACCCCGGCCAGCCAGGCGAGCCCGAACAGCAGCATGGCCACGATGCCGGCTGCCACCGCCGACATCCGCGTGCTGAGCAGCAGCGCCAGGGAGAGCAGCACGAGCCCTTCGCCTGCCAGGTAGGCGATCGCCTGGATCGGGTGCGGGGGCCAGTAGCCGGTGGCCGCGTACGCCACCCCGAACTCGAGCAGGCTGGCGACAACGGCGTAGGTGACGATCACGATCGCCAGTCCGAGCCACTTCCCGAGCAGCACCGATGCCCGCGACACCGGCCGGGCCAGCACGACCAGCGCCTCGCCGCTCTCCAGCTCGCCCGCGACCGATGGAGCGGCCGCAAACACCGCGGACAGGGCAAGCACGAAGCTGAACATGAACATCACCAGGATCAGCAGCAGCGAGGTGATGACCTGGATCTCTTCAGTGCTGACCGGCCCGCTGGAGGTGGGCGGCAGGTGGCTGAGCTGCGAGTAGCCCCACGCGGTGATCACGACCGCCAGCAGCGAGAGCCCGAAGAGCGCAAGCATCAGCCGCCTGCGGATCCCCTCCCGCAGGGTAAGGCCGACGATGACCCCGATGCTCATCTCGGCGCGCCGACCAGGTCGCGGAATCGCTCCTCCAGGCTGGCGTGCACGACCTCGACGCCGTAGACCCTGGCGCCGCCCCGGACCAGCAGCTCGACGATACGGGGCACCTCGGCCTCGGAGGCGCCGTGGACGACGGTCCACGGATCGTCCACGCTCACCTCGCCGAAGACCGCGAGCGCCGAGCGCAGTTGCTCCGCGCCGGTCACTCGCACCCGCACTCCCGCCCGCGCGAGCAGCATGTCGAGCCGGCCGACGGCGAGCACCTTCCCGAGTTGGAGGATCGCGACGCGGTCGCAGACCTGCTCCACCTCGCTGAGCTGATGGGAGTTCAGGATCACCGTGGTGCCGCGCTCACGCAGGCCGCGGATCACGCCGCGCAGCTCGTGACGACCGAGCGGGTCGAGCGCCGTCGTCGGCTCGTCGAGCACCACCAGCAGCGGCCGCCCGACCAGCGCCACCGCCATGCCGAGCCGTTGCTGCATTCCCTTGGAATAGCCCGCCACACGATCGTCTGCGCGTCCGGCGAGATCGGAGCCGGCGAGCGCCTCCTCGATCTGCTCCTCGCGCGCGGCGCGCGGAATGCCCTCCAGCTGCGCGTGCAGGCGGAGCACCTCGCGCCCGGTCAGCCAGCGCTGGTAGCGGAACAGCTCGGGCAGGTAGCCGACTCGGCGCCGCGCGCGCGGATCACCTGCCGGCTCCCCGAGCAGACGGACCTGCCCCGCACTGGGGCGGGTCAGCCCCAGCAGGACCTTGACCGCGGTCGTCTTCCCCGCGCCGTTCGGGCCGAGCAGACCGAACACCTCGCCGCGCTCGACCCGCAGTTCCACGCCATCGAGGGCGGTCCGCCGTCGATAGCGCTTCGTGACCGCCAGCATCTCGGCCGCGGGAGCGCTCGACGCCGTGCTCGACGCCGTGGTCGCGGCGGCGCTCGCGGGGTCGCCGCTCACCGCCGCTCCGCTCACCGCGGCTCCGCTCACTTCGCGCCCGGTCAGGCGACGCGCCTCGTCTTCTTGCTGACGTAGTCGACCAGGACGTACTCGCCCAGACGCTCCGGCTCGACGTAGAAGGCCCGTCCCCGGTTGATGCGGCTCATCAGGTCGACGAACTCAGAGAGGTAGCGCGATCGCTCGAGCATGAAGGTGTTGATCACGATTCCCTCCCGCGTTGCGCGGC
>JALYXZ010000114.1 GCA_030946825.1 Chloroflexota bacterium
ATGAGCTGGTGCGTCAATGCCTCAAGATCGGCTTCGAGCGCCTGGTCGGCGAGCTGGCCGGTGGAATGGAGGCGTGGCGCGCCGCCGGGCTGCCGGAGGCTCGCATAACCGCCAGCCGCGATCCGGCGGCCCTGCCGGGCCGGGTCGTCGACGTTCGTCAGCGCAGCGAGTACGTGTCCGGTCATGTGCCGGATGCGGTGCCCATCGAGCTCGGCAGCCTGGCCGCGAGCCCCGAGCGTCAAGGGACGGGCGCCGTGACCGTGATGTGCGGACACGGCGAACGGGCGATGACCGGGGCAAGCCTGCTGCAACGCGCCGGCGCGAGCCCCGCCGTGTTCCTCGGGGGTCCGCGAGACTGGTCGCGGGCAACCGGCCGGACCCTCGCGTCGGAGCGGTGACCGCGTTCCGCAGGGTCGAGGCGTCGAGCACACTCGACGGAGCGGAATCCCCGGTCCCGCAGCTGGGCCTCCGCGCGAACCTCGGGCAGTTCATGCTGCTCGTCGCCGTCAACGCGCTGGTGGGCGGAATGGTCGGCCAGGAGCGGACCGTCCTGCCACTGCTGGCCAACGAGGTGTTCGGGCTGCGGACGATGACCGTCGCGCTGACGTTCATCGTCGCCTTCGGGCTGGTCAAGGCAGTGGCGAACCTCGCGGCGGGGGCGCTGTCGGACCGATACGGCCGCAAACCGGTCCTGGTGGCCGGTTGGATCATCGGGGTGCCGGTCCCGCTGCTGCTCATCTGGGCACCGGCCTGGGAGTGGCTGATCGTCGCCAACGTGCTGCTGGGTATCAACCAGGGGCTCACCTGGTCGACCACCGTGACGATGAAGATCGACCTGGTAGGCCCGAAGCGGCGTGGGCTGGCGATGGGGCTCAACGAAGCGTCCGGGTACGGAGCGGTGGCGCTGACCGCGTTCGCCACCGGGTTGATGGCCGATGCCTGGGGCCTGCGGCCTGCCCCGTTCCTGCTCGGCCTGGCGTTCGCAGGCCTCGGCCTGGGACTCTCCAGCCTCCTCGTCCACGAGACCCGCGGCCATGCGTGGCGCGAGACGCCCACCTCGGACGGCCACTCGCCGACGGGCAGCGGCGCGCTGTCGATCGGTCGAATCTTCACGCTGACAAGCTTCCGCGAACCGGCCCTGTCCGCCATCTGCCAGGCGGGGCTCGCCAACAATCTGAACGACGCCCTCGCATGGGGCGTGCTGCCGTTGTACTACGCCGCCGCCGGGCTGTCCGTCGCCGAGATCGGCATCCTTGCCGCCCTCTATCCAGCGGTCTGGGGCCTCGGGCAGCTTGGGACCGGCGCGCTCTCGGACCGGATCGGCCGCAAGCGACTGATCGCCGCCGGCATGCTGGTCCAGGCACTCGCCATCGCGCTGATCGCGCTGACACATGGCTTTGCTGCGTGGGCCGCTGCGGCACTTCTGCTCGGGGCCGGCACCGCGATGGTCTATCCGACCCTGCTTGCGGCGGTCGGCGACGTGGCGCACCCGACATGGCGCGCGTCGGCGCTCGGCGTCTACCGCCTGTGGCGCGATGCCGGGTTTGCCGTCGGGGCCATGCTGGCCGGCCTCCTCGCGGATCGTTTCGGCGTCGGCACCGCCATCTGGACGATTGCGATCCTGACGTTGCTCGCGGGCGTGATCGTGAGCGTGCGGATGTACGAGACGCATCCTCCAGCGTCACGCATCCCCATGCCGGTCTCCGAGCCGCGGTGAGGCGCGTCTCGACACTCGCGCCCGCCGGCCAATCCGCCGCGGACTAGCGCACCAGCAGCAGGCTGGCCAGCACGATTCCCAACACCGCAGCGGTGATCAGCGCATACAGCCGGTCCCGCTCGAGGATGAAGCCGATGACCGACACGAGCACGCGCAGCACCGGTGTGGCGATCAGCACGATCAGGCCGATCCGCGCCAGCGCGGTGGCCGGCATGCCAAGCACCATGCCCTGCCAACCGACGAGCCAGGACGCGACCAGGCCGGCGAGCAGCAGGGCGGTCGACACGGCCAGGCCGCCGAAGAGGACGCTGCTGACCACCAAGCGGAAGCGATCGGGGCTCAAAGGCCCACCCCAAAGCCCCGGGCCAGCGTCTCCAGCCCTATCAGCACCAGGATCGGCAGGAACGCGCGGCGCACCTGACGGTTTGACAGGTGCGGCAGGAGACGAGCACCGGCCAGCGCACCGATCAGCACTCCCAGGGCTACGGGCGTGGCGATGGTGGGATCGATCTGCCCGCGTCCGAGATACACGCCGGCGGAGGCGGCGGCGGTAACGCCGATCATGAAGTTGCTCGTCGTCGACGAAACCTTCATTGGGAGACGCATCGCGCCGTCCATGGCGAGGACCTTCAGCGCGCCCGAGCCGATGCCCAGGAGGCCAGACACGACTCCGGCCCCCGCCATCAGACCCAGGCCGAGAGGGATCCGCTGCGCGGAATACGCGACCTCACGACCCATCCGCGCATCCGGATAGGAACCGACCAGCTGCAGCCGGACGGCTAGCGGGCTGGGCTCGGCTGGGGGAGGTAGCTCCTCGCCCAGGCGCAGAAGCTGTTGGGCGGCCGAGCCGAGCAGGACCAGGCCGAGCAGCACGAACAGCGCCGACGGCGCCACCACGGCCGCCAGGAGGGCGCCGGCCACCGCTCCGCTGGTGGTGGCCAGCTCCAGGAACATCGCGATCCGCAGGTTCGTGAGCCGGTCGCGCACGTATGACGCCGCCGCACCCGAGCTGGTGGCGATGACGCTCACGATGCTCGCGCCGATGGCCAGGTGGAGCGGAACCCCGAACACGATCGTCAGGGCCGGCACCACGAGCATCCCGCCACCGATGCCACCCAGGGCGCCCAGGAATCCTGCGGCCACGCTGACCAACAGGATCGCGGC
>JALYXZ010000141.1 GCA_030946825.1 Chloroflexota bacterium
GTGCGGCTCAGGTAGTCGTCGAAGTTCTCGCGCCCGTCGGCGGAGTTTATGCACTCGTTGTCGACGTACGGGCCGCCGCCGCTCGACGCGAACACGAAGATGCTGGCCGGGATCGTGCCCGAGGTGATCAGGGCGTCCAGCGTGCCCTGGATGTTAGCCCCGTTCTGGAACAGCGTGATCGGCCAGGGCGCCTCGTAGACCACCGGGTAGCGCCGGTTTCCGGTGCCGTAACCGGGGGGCAGATAGACGGCCACGCTGGCGGTTGGGCTCGTGCCCCCGCTCCAGGGAGCCGGCAGCTTGACGTACAGGACCTGGCCGCTGCCGCTGGGCCGCCAGGCGAGCCACGGCCGCGACCCCGAGACGGTGGTCACCGGCGGGAGCGCGACGCCGTGGGGAGCACCGCGGCTCGAGGCGCTCGCCCCCGGCGACCTGTGGCCGGCCGGCGGCTGGCTGCTCTGACTGCCCAGGCCGGGTATCCCGACCATCCCCGCGCCGCTCGGCACCAGCGGGACGTTCTGGCCGCCATTGCGCATCAGCACATCCGCGCTGTAGTTCAGCATCGCTCCCATCGACGGGACGGCGAGCAGCACCGCCGCCACGACCGTGATGACCACCGCGAGCCTGGCGCGGTGGATCGCCGCCGGCCGGCGGGTCCGATACGCCGCGCGCACCTGCCCGGCGAGATCCGCCACGGCCTTGCGCGCCTCGCTGGCCAGGATCCCCGCCGCGAGTCCCGCGAGGCCACCGGCGGCCACGATCGCCAGGAGTGTCGTCAGCCAGCCTCCTGGATCGAGGCGACCAAGGTTGGCTGAGGCGTTCGTGTCGCGGGTGGTCTGGGCGATGAATGTGTGTGCGTACGTGGCTGCGGTGGCCCCGATGCCGAGGATCGCGGCCGGGAGCCGGCCGGTGCCGACAGCGCCCGCGATGGCGCCGGCGGCGAGGCCCATCAGCAGCGCGACGATCAGCATCGCCCGCTCGGTGTCGAAACCCATGAAGATCAGGGTGTCGCGGATCGACGGGATCGTGGCCGTGGCCCGCAGCAGCCAGAGCACCGCGGCCACCAGCACGATCGCTGCGATCTCCGGGGCCGCTGCCCGCGCGGTGCCACGCAGCGTGCGCTGCGAGAGTCTGGGTACCGCCAACTCAGTCACCAGCGTGAGCCGCGACCGTCCGACGGTGCGGTGCGATCTCCGCGCCAGCTGCCTTCAACAGCCCCTTCGCACCACCGAGATGGAGGCGAAGCAGTGCCATCAGCACTCGGGGCAGGCTGGCTCGCTTGTCGACGACGAGGTAGCGCGGCTCCCAGGTCGGCGCGAACTTGCCCTTGAAGAAGGCAAGGCCCCGCACGTCGTACGCCGGTCGGATGGCGCGGGCACCGAGCGCCAGCAGGCGCTCGACCAGGCCGCGGCCGCTCTCGAGGCCGGCGAGAGGTGCCAGGCCCAGCGAGAGGGTCGTGAATCCCGCGGCGCGCAGCTCGGTGGCGGCCGAAGCAAGGCAGAGCTCCATGGCGCCGGGGACGCCGCCGGGCTGGCGACGGATGAGATCCAGGACGCAGCCTCCCTCGCCGGTGGCACGGAACGTGGCGAAGGCGAGTGGATTGCCTTGGTCGTCATAGGCGACGCTGACCGGGTAGCGGACCAGGTCGATCGGATCGAAGCGGCTGATGGTGAAGCCCATCTCCGGGCGGTTGCCGCGCCACGCGCGATCGAGCTCGCGAAGCTGCTCGATCAGGCTCGCCGGCTCACCACCGACGCCATCGGGGTACCAACGCGCTGCCACTCCGCCACGCTGGGCGCGGGTCACCGTGTGGCGCAGGTTCGCGCGCTTCCCGCCGGTGAGATCGAAGCTCGTCAGGTCGACGGTTGCCTCCTTGCCGATCAGGTAGGAGCGCAGACCGAGATCGCTCAGGAGCGGCAGCCCGGCGGACGATGCCTGGTAGACACACGGCACCCAATCGCGCCGTGCACATTCGCGGAGGAACGCCTCGGCAACGCGCCGGCCCGCCTCGGGTGGACCGATCGGATCGCCGAGGGCGACCGCAACGCGCCCATCGCGAGCGAAGGCGATGGCGGATTCGGCATCGGGAAGCGTGAAGTAGCTCTTGTCATTGCCCAGCTGGAAGGGCCGAAGCGCCCCGTGGCCGAAGCGCTCGGCGACCTGGGTGGCATGCAGCTGGAGGCCCGGGTCGAGGTCAGGCGACTCCGCCGGCGTGAGCAGCCTCCAGAATCCGGCTGCCACAACCACCCTGGCCAACAGGACGATGATCGCCAGCAGCGCCCCCTGTCCCAGCAGGGCAACCGTCGGATCGCCGAGGGCCACCCAGCGGACGGTGGCATTCACCAGGCTGCCAAGCTCCGAATCCGGGCGAACGA
>JALYXZ010000174.1 GCA_030946825.1 Chloroflexota bacterium
GCCAACCGGAGGGCCGCAGATCCACATCGCCCGCACGCCGAGCCGGTCGCGGCGATGAGCGGGCCCGGCGCCGTCGCTGGACCGCCAGATTCATTGCCGGCCGGTCGGTCAGAATGCGACCGAACGCCGAGACACGGATTCCGGCGGCCGCCGCCAGCAGAGCGGAACAGCGAGCCGAACAGCAGAGCGAAAGCACAAGGGGTGACACGGTGAGCGACAGCAGCAGCTATACCTTCGGGACGGTGGTGGCCTCCGGGATGGATGCAACCAGGGAGCAGGTCACCGCCGCCCTCCGGGAGCAGGGATTCGGGATCCTGACCGAGATCGACGTGCAGGCCACGCTGCGCGAGAAGCTGGGCGTCGAAGGGGATCCCTACCTCATCCTCGGAGCGTGCAATCCGCAGCTCGCGCACCAGGCTCTTGAGGCGGAGCCGTCGATCGGCGCGCTGCTGCCGTGCAACGTCGTGCTGCGCGCCGTTGCCGGAGGCACACGTGTCGAGATCATGGACCCGGTCGCCGCTCTGCAGGTCGCGTCCGGGGCAGGAGTAGCCGGAGTAGCGGCCGAGGCACGTGAGCGGCTCCAGCGGGTCGCCGCCAGCCTGGAGGCCGGCTGATGTTCTGGACCCGGCCCGGGTCACCGGTCGCAGAGGCGACGCCAGCCGATGCCCACGAGCGGGTGACGCGCAGCGAGGCGCTGCTGGTGGACGTCCGCGAGCCAGCCGAATGGCGCACGGTCCGCGCGTCCGGGGCTCGGCATCTGCCACTTCGCGATCTTGGCCGGCACGCCGCAGAGCTGCCCAAGGAGACGCCGATCTACCTCATCTGTGCGTCCGGGAACCGGAGCCGCACCGCGGCCGGGGTGCTCCTCGCCGCGGGGTTCTCCTCCCCGGTCAGCGTCCGCGGCGGGATGAATGCATGGATCCGCGCCGGGCTGCCGGTCGAGCGCGGCTGAACCGCGTTCCTCAGGCCCGCCGATAGGCGAGCACCTGCCAGATCGCTCCCCGGTGCCGGTGGACCAATTGGAAGCCGGCGGCGCGGATCCGCCGTTCCACGGCACGATTCGGATGAACGTGGAAGCGAAATGACTGGCGGAAGAGCGCCAGACCCGCGTTGCCGAGCCGCGCGGCCGCACGCACCCACCATCGGTCCATGGGATAGACGATCGCGTAGATGCGCCGCGCGCGCTCGGTCGAGCGTGCGACCAGCGCCTCCCAGTCGGCGTAGCAGCAGAGCACGCGATCGAGCGTCACAAGGTCCGCCGGCTCGATCTCAGCGGATATCTCCACGAAGTCGCCGTACCGATATTCCGCCCTCGCCTCCAGGCCTCGGCGCTCCGCCTCGGCCCGGGCAGCGGCCAGATAGCCGCGGGACGCGTCGACGTCCAGCACGCTCGCCGCGCCGGCTGCCAACAGCTCGTGCCCGATGACGCCCACGCCTCCACCGATGTCGATCAGCCGGCTCCCCTCGACGCCCTCCGCGAGGAGCATGCCGATCAGCCGCCGCGTGCTCCCCTGCGGGCCACGCCGCCGGTAGGCGTCGAGCTCGCGGCGGGCCATGCGGTCATCGAAGATGGCGTCATAGTCGGTCGCGCAGCTGCAGCCTGGCATCGAGCCCATCTTGCCTCGTCCTGCCTCATCGTGTGGCGACCTGGGCCGAGGTGCGCGCCGCGTCACCGGATCCGCGGGAGCTGCAGCCGGAAAGTAGCCCCGGCACCCGGGCGGGAGACAGCCGTCAGCCGCCCGCCGTTACGACGCGCGAGCTCGGCGCCGATCGCCAGCCCCAGACCGGTCCCCTTGGCCGCGCCGTCGCGGGGGCGGACCCGGTAGAACGGCTCGAAGATCCGGTCCAGATCCGACTCCTCGATCCCCGGTCCGTGGTCGATGACCTCCAAGGTCGCCTCGCCGCTCAGCTCGCGGGTGCGCAGCTCGACCGTCCCTCCGCCGCCATGGCGGATCGCGTTGTCAAGCAGGTTGCCGATGATCCGGGTCAGCTGCTGCTCATCGGCGCGCACGAGCAGCTCGGGCGTCAGGTTCGGTGTCACTAGGGTTTCAGGGCGGAGGGCGCGCAGCTCCTGGACCGCCTCGGCGGCGACGAGCGACAGGTCGACCGGTTCCAGCACCGGATCGAGCAGGCCGCGCTCGCTGCGGGCCATCAGCAGCAGGTCGTCGGTGAGCACCGACAGGCGTTCGCTGGCGTCGACGATCCTCTGCAGCGCGACTCCCCGCTGATCCGCCCCGATACCCGCCTGGAGCGCCGACTCGGCGGTTGACCGAATGGCGGCCAGCGGGTTGCGCATTTCGTGAGAAGCATCGGCCACGAAGCGACGCTGTCGGTCGAGCGCCTGCTGGATCGGTCTCAAGGTGCGCCCCGCGAGAAGGTAGGCGACGAGTGAGACCGCGATGATCACGATGCCGTCAGTCAGCACCAGGGCGAGGATGATCGCGCCGATGGTCGAGGCGTATGCGTGCCGCGCCGCCTGGTCCGAGGTAGGCTCCGGCACGAGGTCGAAGCCCGGGCGCAGGACCAGCGCCACGATCCCGATCAACGCCAGGCTGAAGCCGACCAGGACCAGGGCGAAGACCCCGACATAGCGGGCGGCGAGCCTGCGGCGGGCGCGTTCGAACATCAGCTCGGCGGCAATCGCAGACAGGTCATCCGCGAGACCTCGGATCGACCACCCGATACCCGACCCCGCGCACCGTCTCGATCAGCCCGTTCCGCCGCCCCGCGTCGATCTTGCGCCGCAGGCTGCGGATGTACACCTCCACGACGTTTGACTCCGGCGCGAACTCCGCGTCCCAGACCGCATCGATCAGGCGCTCCTGAGAGAAGAGCTGCCCCGGATGCCGGAGCAGGAACTCCAGAAGCGCAAACTCCTTGGCGGTCAGCCTGATGGCGCGGGATCCGCGGCGCACGCGGTGCGAGGCGGGATCCAACTCGAGGTCGGCGAGGCGCGCGATCGGCCGGCGCTCCCCGTCCCGGCGGCGGAGAAGCGCTCGGACTCGGGCCAGCAGCTCGCTGGCGGCGAACGGCTTGGCGAGATAGTCGTCGGCCCCCGCATCCAGTCCGGCGACCCGCTCGCCGACCTCGTCGAGCGCGGTGAGCATCAGGATCGGCGCGGAGAACCCCGATGCGCGCAGCCTGCCGGCAACCTCGCGGCCGGTCATTCCCGGCAGCATGACATCGAGCACCACGAGGTCATACGGATATACCTCCGCGTACTCCAGGGCCTGCGGACCGGAGCTGGCGCTATCGGCCGCGTGCCCGGCGCCGGTCATCAGCTCGGTGACCGCACTGGCGATCGCCGGCTCGTCCTCGACCACCAGGATTCGCACGTCGGTCAGTATCGCCCAGGACGCGTGCGTGACAGCCGAGCTGTCGCGGCCACCTGGTCTGCTGCTCGCATGACACTCCGACCGGTCACACCCGGTTCAGGGCCCGAAGAACAGCTCCAGCCATTGCTCGAGGAGCGGCTTGGCCGCGGGCGTCGCGGCACGGAGGCCGGGGGGCAATGGCGCAACGGCTCCTCGCGGGATGATCAGGATCTGCTCCCCGGGCCGCCCGAGGTTGGCCAGGCGCCGAGCTTGCTCGTCGATGTAGGCGCTGCTCCGGGCATAGGCCAGCTGATCGCGCAGCGCCGCGTTCTGCCGGGCCAGATCGTCGAGCTGCTGCTGCAGGTCCGACGCCTGTCGACTGATCGACCAGCTGGCGTAGACCTGCCTCCCGACCTGGAACGCGAGAAAGGCCGCCAGCACGCAGAGCACCACCAGCACACCCAGCCGTCCTCGCGACGCGGGCAAACGCAGACGCAGCCGGCGGCGCGGAGGAGCGGGTTCCTCCTGCGCCGGCAGCGAGGCGGAGGCGTCGGCACCGGCAGTCATCGCGATGGAGTCTACCGAAGGGTTTTCCACACCGTCAAAGGATCCCGCCGCGGTTTTCCACACCGTCGGGCCGATGGAGGGTGCTAGCATTCGGCCCCTGCATCGAACAGGCGTTCTAAATCTGGGGTCGGAGACTGCGATGATCCTCAACCGTCCGGTGTCGGCCGACGAGGCGATCGACTCGTGGCTCGCCGATCCCGTCCTGCAGCCGCTGATCGCCGCCCACCACGTGGTGGAGCCGCTGCCCCCGCGTTTGGCTGCGTGGCCGCACGGTACCGATCCGCGGCTCATCGGCGCGCTTGCCGGTCGCGGAATCGACGCTCCGTACATCCACCAGGCACAGGCCGCCGCGGCGGTAGGTGCGGGCCGCAACGTGTGCGTCGTGACACCAACCGCTTCGGGCAAGAGCCTGTGCTACAACCTCCCCGTCCTGCAGGCGATCAGCCAGGACCCGGCCGCGCGCGCGATGTACCTGTTCCCCACCAAGGCGCTCGCCGCGGACCAGCTCGACGAGCTGCGCGGACTTGCCGACGCCGCCGAGCTCGACCTGAAGGCGGGGACCTACGACGGCGATACGCCGGCGACGGTGCGCACCGTCGTGCGGTCGGCAGGCCAGGTGGTGATCACCAACCCCGACATGCTCCACGCGGCGATCCTGCCCCACCACACCAAGTGGTTCAAGCTGTTCGAGAACCTCCGCTACGTCGTCATCGACGAGCTGCACACGTACCGCGGCCTGTTCGGCAGCCACGTCGCCAACGTGGTGCGTCGCCTCCGTCGCATCTGCCGCCACTACGGTGCGGATCCGGTCTTCATCTGCGCCAGCGCGACGATCGCCAACCCCCAGGAGCTTGCCGAGCGCCTCCTCGGCGCTCCCGTGACGCTCGTCGACCAGAATGGCGCCCCGAGTGGCCGCAAGCACGTCCTGATTCTCAACCCACCGGTGCTCAACGCCCGGCTCGGCTTGCGTGCCAGCTCGCTCCTCACCGCGCAGGGGGTGGCCGCTCAGCTCATTCGCGACGGCCTGCAGACCATCGTCTTCGCCCGCAGCCGGACCTCCGTCGAGGTGCTGACCACCTACCTCCGCGAGTCCCTACCCTCCCAGCCGGGTCAGCCCAGCCCGATTCGGGGCTACCGCGGCGGCTACCTGCCGAATGAGCGGCGCGAGATCGAGCGCGGGCTGCGCGCAGGGCGGGTGCGCGGGGTGGTGGCGACCAATGCGCTGGAGCTTGGCATCGATATCGGCGGGCTGGATGCCGCGATCAGCGTCGGCTACCCCGGCACGATCGCGAGCACCTGGCAGCAGATGGGGCGCGCGGGGCGCCGCGGCACGACATCGCTCGCAGTCCTGGTTGCGAGCAGCGCACCGATCGACCAGTTCCTCGCCACCCATCCGGGTTACTTCTTCGATCGCACACCGGAGCACGGCCTGGTCAATCCCGACAACCTGCATCTCCTGCTTGACCACCTCAAGGCCTCGGCTTTCGAGCTGCCAGTCCCCGATCACGAACGCTTCGGCATCGAGGAGACCGGCACGCTGCTCGACGTTCTCGAGGAGGATGGCTTCCTGCGGCGCGCCGCGGACGATCGGTTCTACTGGAGCAGCGAGAACTTTCCCGCCTCGGCCTTCAGCCTGCGCAGCGCCGCCCAGGAGAACGTGGTCATCATCGACACCACCGGTGACCGCGTCCGGGTCATCGGCGAGGTGGACCTGTTCGCCGCACCGATGCTGGTGCACGAGCAGGCGATCTACCTGCACGAGGGCACCCAGTTCCACGTCGATCGCCTCGATTGGGCGGAGCGCAAGGCGTACGTCTCCCGCGTCGACGTCGATTACTACACCGATGCCGACCAGGGCGTGACGCTCAAGGTGCTGGATTGCAGCGACGAGGCCGATGACGGCGTCGGCGGGCTGCGAGCGCGCGGCGAGGTGATGGTCGCCTGGCACGCGACCCTGTTCAAGAAGATCAAGTTCCACACCCACGAGAACGTGGGCTGGGGACCGATTCACCTGCCCGAGCAGCAGATGCATACCGCCGCGTGCTGGCTTGTGATTCCGGAGCCGGCCGCGGCAGCGTTCGACCGGGACACACTCGACGGCGCGTTGATCGGCCTCGCTCGGCTCGCGCGCGAAGCCGCGCCCCTGCTCCTGATGTGCGACAGCCGCGATCTCGGCGTTCTCGCCCAGGCGCAGGCGCCGTTCACCGGGCGTCCGACGCTCTACCTGTACGACGCCGTGCCGGGTGGTGTGGGGCTGGCGGAGCGACTCTTCGAGCTCGGGCCGGAGCTGGTCCGGGCAGCGCATCAGCTGGTGCGAGACTGCCCGTGCGAGGAAGGTTGCCCGTCCTGTGTCGGCCCCGCCGCGGAGGTCGGCGCCCGCGGCAAACGGGCTGCCGAGCAGCTCTTGGCCGCGATGAGCGTGACGTGACCGGGCGGTCCCTGACCGACCGCCTGCTGGCAGTCCGAACCGCAGGCAGCGCCTCGCCGCGGCCCGCTCGGCCCGCGGAACGCGCCGAGGGCCTGGCCCACTGGCTGGGAGCGCAACTGACGATTGGAGATGTTGGACACGTGGTGTGCGTCGAGCGCACGATCACGCTCGGTAACGAGACGGCTGCCCGCCTGGCGACGTTGCCGCCCGGTTGCTACTTCGATACCGAGACAACCGGCCTGTCCACCGGTGCCGGGACGGTGATCTTCCTGGCCGCCGCCGCCCGACTGCAGGGACGGCAGCTCGCGGTTCGGCAGTTCCTGCTCCCGGACTATCCCGATGAACGGGCGCTGCTGCGCCTGGTGGCCGCCGAGTTGGGCGATGCTGCGCGGGTCGTCACCTACAACGGCCGGGCCTTCGACCTACCGCTGCTCGCCTCCCGATTGACGGTCCACGGGTTGTGGCAGGATCTTTCCGGCCTGCCGGCGCGTCACGACGACCTGCTGCCGGTCGCCCGGCGCCTCTGGCGCCGACCGCTCGGCGGCGCTCGCCTGGCGGAGATCGAGGCGGGTGTGCTGGGTCTTCGTCGCACATCGGACTGCCCGAGCGCCGAGGTGCCCGGGCGCTGGTTCGGCTACCTGCGCGGCGGCTCACCCGACCTGTTGGCCGATGTCCTCGACCACAACGCCCAGGACGTGGCGTCACTGGCACTCCTGGAGGCGCAGATGGTGCACCTGCGGGACGGAGGCTGGCGCACGGCGTCCGTGCTCGACCATCGCGGCATGGCCCTGGAGCTGCTGCGTGCCGGTGCCGTCGGGGAGGCGCTCGCCGTGCTCGAGCAGGCGCTGGAGGCAGCGGATGGATTGGAGGCGCCGGCCATCCGGCGACTCGCCGCGCGCCTGCTCGTCGCCGCAGGCGACACGGACCGCGCGGAGGCAGTCTGGCGGCCGTCGACACGGCGAGCTTCCATCGACGCGGCGATCGCCTGGATCGAGGTGGCGCGCATCCGCGAGCGATACCGCAGTGATCTGCCTGCGGCACTCGAGGCGACCCTCGCAGCGTCGCGGATCCTCGACCTCGCCTTCGCGCTGGGACGCGGTGGCGGGATGCAGGCCATCGGTCGAGTGCGGCTGCAGGTCGAGTCCCGCCGGCGGCGCCTGCAGCGCCGGGTGGCCGCAGCGGAGCGGCGCAGAGAGCGGCATCTGGGACTCCGCGCGGGATCGAGGCGCATCCGCATGCCCGCCGACCGGCGACCAGATCAGGCGGGCGGGAGCCGGTACACGAACCCCGGGCCGCCGGCGGCGAGACCGGCGTCGACTGCAACGCATCGACCGTCGGAGTAGATCAGTGGCGCGCGCACCGTCTCGGGTGGCTGCCCGGTCATGGCCGCCACCAGGGTGTGCCCGTGAACGACCTGGCCGCCGGAGAAGGTGGCGAGCAGCGTCGCGGCAAGCGTCGCGTCATCGAGGAACGCGCGCCGCGCGCTCAATGCCGCGAGCAGCGCATCCCAGGCATCTGCAGTCCCGTGCGCGAGAGTCGCCGCGACGGTCGCGTTCACCTCCGCCACCGAACTGCCGCGCGATGTGTACACATCGGCGTCCGCATGCACCAGCAGCGCGGGACCCACGCGGGCCATGAACGGCAGCTGCCGGAGCCAGGCCCGATGTGCAGGTCGCAGGCGCGCGAGGTCGCTCGGCCTGCCCCCGTTGGCGAGCCAGTCGCGGTGAAAGCTCCCACCCGGCCCGCTGCTCGGTGCGGAGCCGAGTTGATCGGCGGCGAGCAGGCCAATCTCGTGATTGCCGAGGACGCTGCCCACGTGGCCCCCAACTTCGTCTGCTTGCGCCTGCAGGCGCATCACCAGCTCAATCACCCCGATTCCGTCCGGCCCTCTGTCCACCAGGTCGCCGAGAAACCAGAGCTGGGCGGCCCCTCCCACCCAGCGCTCGGCGCCGTCGATCAGGGATTCGTCCTGAAGGAGGTTCAGCAGCTCGGCGCGCATGCCGTGAACGTCGCCGACGAAGTATGCCGGGCGCGTACTGGTACCCGGGCCACGATCGGCCAGCAGCCCCGCGACGGCCCCCGCCGCGGCCAGCGCGGCGCGTTCGACCGTCGCCCCGGCGCCGAGCTCGGCGATCATGATCGCCGCGAAGGCGTCCCCGGCCCCCACCATCGGGACCGCCGCCACTCGGTAGGGCGCCGGTTCGTGGAAGCGGCCGCCTCCCGCCGGGGCGACGCGGGCTCCGCTCGCGCCATCGGTCACCACCAGCGTGGGTCCGGGGCCGAATCGACGCCGCAGGGCATCGAGCTGCGCGTCGAGGTCCGGGCTCTCGGCGGCCAGGTCTTCGCGGCTGGCGACGAGCAGCTGGCAGGCGGCGAGTCGGGCGACGAGCGGTTCGGCCAGGGCCTGCAGCGGCAGCGGTTGGACCTCACTGCCCGGCTCCAGGGTTCGAAGCCAGCCCTGGAGGATCGCTCCATGTGCCGCACCGGGATAGACCTGACCTCCAAGGCCAGGCCCCAGCTCGCCGGCCACCGGCGCATAGAGCACCGCGCGGGGGCGGACTGGGCGCGCCGGACAGTCGAGGGGACTACCGGCGGCCTCGAGAACCAGGCGGCGAACGCCGCGCGATTCGTCGTGGCGAAAGACGATCGAGGTCGGCGCGCGCTCGGCCTGAACCTCGGAATGTCGCCCCAGCTCGCGAAGGCCCGCCCGCGCCTCCGGCTCGTCGCCTGCGACCGTCACCGCACCGGTTCGCAGACCGCCGCGCGCTGCGGCCAGCGTGGCATGCAGCACCGACCCGCCGGCCGCCGTGTGGCCACCGGCGAAGCGGTCGACCGTCAGGCCACCGACCACGAGCAGATCCAGCTCGACCCCGGCCCCAGGATTCAGCATCGCGCTATCATCCGGCGGCGATGTCACTCTTCTTCTACGAGCTGCACGAGGGCGCCACCGACCTGATGAGCGATGCCATCCTGGTCAGCGTCCGCGAGCATTCGCCAGAGCAGTTCGCCAGCCTGGTTCGATCGGCGCGGACCGCCGTGCTCGATACCTTCGAGGAGGACACGCTGGTCGAGGCCGTGGCGCGTGAGCTCGAGCGGTCCCACGGCTTCACCTACATCGGCGATGACAAGTTCCGGGCCAGCATGAGCATCGGGATCGGAGAGGACGACACCTTCCTCGTCGAGCCCAGTGACGAGTACCGCTCGGTCGTGGTCGAGCTGGAACGGACCTAGCCGCGTCAGCTCAGCGCCCCACGTTGAAGAGCACCTGCAGCACATCGCCATCGCGCACCACGTAGGTCTTTCCCTCTGAGCGCAGCAAGCCCTTGCGCCGCGCCTCGGCCATCGAACCGGTGGCGACCAGGTCCTCGTACGAAACCACCTCCGCGCGGATGAAGCCACGCGCCAGGTCGCTATGGATTGCGGCGGCGGCAGCGACCGCGGTCTCGCCTCGTCGGATCGTCCATGCCCTGCATTCATCCTCGCCCGCGGTGAAAAAGCTGACCAGCCCCAGCAGCCGATACGTGAGCCTGATCACCCGCCCCCGGCCCGCCTCTCGGATTCCAAGATCCTCCATGAAGGCCGCCGCGTCGTCGGGCTGGAGCTGCGTCAGCTCCGCTTCGATCTTTCCGGCAAGGGCGGCGATCTCCACCTCGGCACCGCCCCGCCGCTCGCGGCCGCGCGCCTCGATCGTCTGCGCCTGCGGCAGGCCCTGCTCGTCGATATTGGCGATCACCAGCAGCGGCTTCTGGCTCAGGAACCGGTAGCCGCGCAGGCGATGCTCGTCGTCCGCGCCGAGTGTCAGCGCGCGCAGCGGCGCGCCATCGGCGAGATGCGGTTCGAGCCGGGCAAGCAGCTCTTCCTCGAGCGCGTTCGTCTCCCGCTCAGACGGCGATCCGTGGCGTCCCGAGGTCCGCAGCTTCTCGAGTCGCTTCTGGACGACGGTCAGATCGGCCACCACGAACTCGAGCTCCAGCTCCTCGACATCGCGCCACGGATCAGCCTCTCGGCCGCTCGAGGGATCTTCAAAGCCGCGGGCCACCTGGAGCAGCGCGTCCGCGTTGCGCAGCTGCGCCAGCACATCCGGAGCGACGGTCCCCGCCCGGGTCGCCCCGACCGGGACCGCGACATCCACATACGTGACGTCGGCAGGGGTCGTGCGGCGTGGCCGGAAGAGCGCAGCCAGGGTGTCGAGCCGTTCGTCGGGCACCTTCACCACGCCGATATTCGGGGTGGCGCGACCTGTGAAGCCGCCCGTCTCGGCGTTGCCGCCGGTGAGCGCATTGAAGACGGTGGTCTTGCCGCTGCCCGGCAGACCGACCAGGGTGACCTGCATCGGTCAGTATCCGGCGTCGAGATCGACGATGTTGGCGAGCGGCTCGCCGGCCCGATAGCGCCGCAGGTTGTCGATGAACAGGTCGATGCTGCGCTCCTGGACCCGGTCGCTGGACCACGAAGTGTGCGGCGTGATCAGCAGGTTGGGGACGCCGTACAGCGGCGAGTCGGGTGGGAGTGGTTCCTCGTTGAAGACGTCGAGCACCGCGCCGGCGATCCAGCCCGCCTCGAGCGCAGCACGCAGGGCCGTCTCGTCGAGGAGGCGGCCGCGAGACACGTTGATCAGCCAGCCGCTCTCCCGCATCTGCTGAAGCTGTGCCGCGCCGATGAGCCCGGCCGTCTCATCGGTCAGCGGGGCGGTGACGACCACGATGTCGGCCTCGCCCAACAGTTGGTCGAGCCCATCGAGCGGCAGCAGCTTGACGTTCAGGGCGTCACCAGGACCGCGCTCAGGGTGCCGCCGAGTGGCGATGACCCGCGTCCCGAACGGCCCGAGGCGTGCCGCGATCTCCTGGCCGATACTGCCGAATCCGACGATCCCGACCGTCATTCCGCCCAGCTCCGTGCCCTGCAACGGCTGCCATGTTCGCTCGCGCTGCAGCTCGAGCAGCTGCGGCAGGTGCCGGGAGATGGCAAGGCACATCATCACCACGTACTCGGCGATCGGCGGCGAAAAGACGCCGCGCGCGTTCGTCACGGTCAGGTTCCGGGCCCGGGTCAGCGGGGTGACCACCCGATCGACGCCGGCCAGGAACGAGTGCACCCAGCGCAGGCGCGGAGCCCTGGCGATCACGTGATCCAGGACCGATGCCGGGATATTGCCGCGGGCCAGCACCTCCGCCGCGCGGAGGATCTCCTCCTCCTCATGGACCAGCCCGTCGGGAGAGACGGCCACCACGCGCACGCCGCCGACCGACTCGATGCGGCGGGCCAGATCGCCGGCGATCGGCACGCCGAACAGCGGCGTGGCCAGCACGATCAGCGGCGATTCGTCTCCCCCCGCCCGATCGCTCAGGAGCTGGCCTCCAGCCGCCCGATCCAGCGCCCCGGATCTCGGATCTCGTCGAGGGACGGGAGAGATTCCGGGCCCGCCCAGACTCGGTTCACGAAGGCCCGTCCCCGCTCCCGGATGACCTGGTCGACGAATCGCTCGCCGGCGGCGTACTGCTCCATCTTGAGGTCGAGACCGGTGATCCGCATCAAGGCGCGCTCCAGCGCACCACGCCGGTCGTTCCGACGCTCGAATCGCTCGTGGAGCTCCCGAAAGCCCGGAAGGATGCGCTCGCCGGCAGCATTCATGACGTGGTTCGAGTACCCCTCCAGCAGCGACATCAAGGCCTGTGTGCGTTGGAAGGTGGTGAGCTGCTGGGGCGTCATCATCCGCTCCAGCCAGTGGCCCTCGCCGCCGAGCAGGGCTCCGCGTAGCCGCGCTCCCAGGGTCCCGGTGTCCATCGTCAGCTGCTCGACCGATTCCTGCACCGCCTGGGCAAAGTGGTCGCGCAGCCATGGGTACGCTTCGAACTCGAAGGCATGCGTCGCTTCGTGAAGGGCGATGAAGGTCCGGAACTCGTCGAGCGGGATCCGCAGGTTTGCGGCCGTGGCGACGATATTGGGCTCCACGAAATTCAGCCGTCCCCGCGGCGTCGGCCCGATGGCCAGCAGGCTGACGTCGTACTGACCCAGCACCTTGCGCGCCAGGAAGGCGAGCAGGAAGCCGAGCTGCTGGTTGCCGATGGTCCGATTCACGATCCGGGCCAGCGCGCGACCGGCGGTATCCGGGTTCGGCTGGGCGGCCAGCATGGCCCGCTCGACCCTTGCGAAAAGGTGCTGGAAGGTGACGATGTTCAGGTCGATCCACTCCACTCGGTCGACCACCGCGGGAACTTCCAGCGCCGCTGGCAGCGCGGCGCCAATCTCGTCTGCCACGGCCGGCTCGATGCGTACCAGGACGTCCCGATAGAAACTCTCGGCGGCGGCCCGCTCGGGTGCGGCGAGCGGCTGGCCGTGCTCCGCCAGGCGACGCAGGGCGATATCCCGGACCGCGTCCCAGTCGATGAGCCGGCTCCCGGCACGCCGCAGCAGCTCCCGTTGAGCGACGGTCGCACCGGCGGCGAGGATGCCGCCGACCACGATCCCCATCGTGAGGCGGGAGGTATGACCTGGCATGCCCAAGAGTCTAGAGCGCCGGCAGCGATACCGCCTCGATGTCGGGCAGCGACGCCCCGAAGATGCGCGACGCCACCCTGCCGAAGGCATCCACATCGCCGGTGGTCACGATTCGATGCGACGCCGCGAGGGGGCGTTCGTCCCCGCTCGGAGAGTCGGGCGCGCGCGTGCCGAGCGCGTCCAGCAGGTCCTCGACCGCGAGCGCGGTGGTGAACGCCGAATCGACGACCGCCACCCCGGCGCCGGCGATGCCCTCGATCAGGGGACGGAGGAGCGGATAGTGGGTGCAGCCGAGCAGGATGGTGTCGATCTGCGCGTCGCGGCCGATGAGCTCACCGAGGTAGCCGCGCAGCGCGCCCCTGACCGGCTCCCCGGACAGCTCCCCTGCTTCCACCAGCGGCACGAGATCCGGGCACGCCTGCTGGACGGTCAGGACACGATCATCGGCCTCGGCAATTGCGCTCGGATAGGCGCCCGACGCGACGGTGCCCGCGGTCGCAATCACCCCAACGTGCCGGCTCCGCGTCGCCGCCGCGACGGCGACTGCGCCGGGACGCACCACGCCGACGACCGGGACCCCGGACAGCGCCCGCACCTGCGGGAGCGACTGGGCAGTGGCGGTGTTGCAGGCGAGGACCAGCAGCTTCACGTCCTCGTCCAACAGCCAGCGCACACATTCGGTGGTGAACGCCCGGACTTCGTCGGCGGCTCTGGGCCCATAGGGCGTGCGTGCATTGTCCCCGAGATAGATGGTCGCCTCTGCCGGGAGTCGGCGGCGGAGCTCAGAGAGGACGGTCAGGCCGCCGACCCCGGAGTCGAACACGCCGATCGGCCGTGGGTCGCGGCGAGTCACTCCCCGACGTTCACCGGCGACCCGCGGCCGCCGGTGTCTGCACATCGAGCCGAGCGGCGAACGACGATGCCAGGGCTCGCATCGCCTGGGTGATCGGGGCATCCGGCGCGACGGATACGAACGGGAGCCCCTCGTTGTTGGCCGCCAGCACGAGGAGCCCCTCCGAGGGGAGCTCGTGGTCGATCGCGTGCCCCATGGTCTCTTCCACCTCGGCCCTGCTGATGCCGCCCAGCGCATCTGCGCGATTCATGAGCGTTGTGAGCTTGGTGGCCGGGTACCCGATGGCGCGGAACGTCTCGCCTGCCATCGCCAGCCCTCGGATTGCCATGCTGTCATAGGAGAGCACCTGGAGAATGACGTCGGCCGCGTCGAGAAAGACGAGCACGTCATCCGCGAGCGAGGCGCGGGTATCGAGGATCACGAAGTCATAGAGCTTGCGCAGCAGAGAAAGCGTCTTCTCGATGTCGCCGACGGTGACCATCTCGGCCATCTCGACGCGGGGCGGCGCGAGCAGGATGTCGATGCCGGACGGATCGCGCCACATCACCTCGGCAAGATCAGCCTCGCGGATCTGATCGGTCGGCAGGTTCACGATTGACGGGGCGTCAGCCGGCACGCGCAGGAGGCCGCGCAGGTCGCTGAACTGCATCGAGCCATCCACCAGGCAGACCCGATGAGTGGCCGCCAGCAAGACCGCCAGGTTGTAGGCGATCGTCGTGCGGCCGACGCCGCCCTTGGGTGAAAAGAGCGCGATCATCAAGGAGCGGCCGCGTGCCGATTCCGCACCGCGCTCCTCGTGCACGCGCCGCACGAGGGTGGTGAGATCGAAACCGGTGAACGGCATCCGCAGCACCGCGTCGATTCCGCGGTCCGCGTCCTCCTGGACCGGATTCTGTGGCACGGTCAGCGAAATCAGCGCCACCTCCGGATTCGCTCGGCGAATCGCCGACGCGACCGACGCTCCACTGACCCGTCCCTGGAGCAGGGCATCGATGATCACCACGTCGGGTCGGTACTCCGCAACCGCGGCGAGTGCCATGTCACCGCTGGCGATCACCTGCAGCAACTTGATCTGGGACTGCGCATTCAGCAGCGCGGCGATGTGGCTCGCCACCTGCGGCACGTCCTCGATCACGAGCAATCGGATCTGCTCGCCTGCCACGCGTCCTCCTCAGCCGGTCACGGATCCGCCCGTCGGCGCCTCGGACTCACCGATGCGCGCGACGACAATACGGCGCTCGCTCCTCGCGTCGAGGCGGTCGAGATCGTGAGAGCCGAAGCGCGCCTCGACCACCAGTCCCGCCTCCTCGACGAGCTGGGTGAGCCCGTACAGAGATGGGTACCAGAGCCGATAGCTGGCCGGAAGGCGCGCTATCGTACCATCGGGTCGTACCGCATCCGTGATGGTCGAGTAGGCAATCCGCACGCCGTCGACGGACTCTTGACGCTCGATCCGGCTGCGTCGGATCGCCTCTCCGCGACGCCACGGACGGCGCCAGTCGACGCTCAGCGGCAGATCGCGGCGCGGCAGAGCTTCCGGTCCGAGATCGTCGACCACCAGGACGCCGTCCTCCGCCAGATGCGCGGCCGCTCGCCGCAGCATCTGCAACGCCTCATCCGGGCCGCCCAGGTGAGGAACGAGACCGGCCGCCACGACCAGCGCGAATCGACCGCGTACCGGTAGCGAGACGACGTTGCCCAGCAGCAAGCGGATGCGACCCGCCGCGGCAGCTTCCCGCAGCAGCGCATCGTCGTTGATCCGCCGCTCGGCCCGCCGCAGCAGGGCCGCGGACGCGTCGAGGCCAACGATCCTCCGCGCACCTCCCTCGACGAAGGGACGGAAGAGGCGCCCGCTGCCGCTGCCAAGGTCGAGCACGCCTCCCCGATAGCGTCGCACCATCTCACGATAGAAGCCCTGGTCCGCGGTCTGCTCGTCATGCTCGAGGTCGTACAGCTCGGCCAGCAGGTCTGGATCCGACCCCTGCCCGGCGAAGATGTCGGCCGTGACGACGCCGTCCGGCCCAGGGGGTTCAGGAGGCGTCAAGGCGGCGGACCGCAAACCACTCGACGACGCCAGCCAGGAACAGGATGAAGAGCGCGACGGCGACGGTCAGCGCTCCTCCGAGTCGCAGGCCGGCCAAGCTGGCCATCACCGCACCCGCGATGGCGGCCCGTCGCGCGGCCCGCGGCCATGCACCGCGGTAGACGATCCGCCGCCGCGCGACGTATTCGGCGAGAAAGGCAAGCGGGGCCACCAGCAGGGCGATGCCGGTCGCCGCCAGGCCCACCACCAGGACCCGGTGGGCTGTAGCATCGGGGCACGGCCGACCGGCCTGATCGCTCGGACAGAGCCGCGAGGCGCTCAGCACCAGCAGGGCGCCTACGAGCAGCGACGCTGCCGCCAGTCCAACCACGAGCGCCCGGTGACGGCCGCTCAAGCGCGCTCGCTCACGCGCGACTCCTCATCGGCTGCTGTCGGGGCAGATCTCTCGAAACGGGCAGAAGCCGCACTTCAGCGCAGACGGGGTCGCGTCGAAGCGGCCGGCCCGGATGCCTTCGGCGGCCGCCAACAGCTTGTCCTGCGCGCGTGCCAAGCGTTGCTCCGTCGGCTGGCTGCGCCCGACCAGGCCCGACTCGAGGAAGTGGAGGTTGACCTCGTCGGGGAGCCTGCCGTGCTGCGCCTCGTACGCGAGCGCATAGATGGACAGCTGAAGGGATTCCCGTGCCCGTCGATTGGCGGTCGCCGGATCGCGCACCTCGCTCGTCTTGTAGTCGGTGATCACCGTGCGCCCGTTGGGCTCGACATCCACCCGGTCATAGCGTCCCCGCACGCGGTCTCGTCCCAACCCGAAGGCGAAGTCCTGCTCCACCGCCACCGGCTGCGCGGGGTCCGCCTGCTCCGCGGCCCAGAAGCGGCCGAGGCTGTCGCGGGCCGCCTGCAGCCGCGCCTCCTCGTGCTGCCGCGTCAGGAAGCCCACCGATTCCCAGTTGCGGTCCAGCTCCCGATGCAGCTCCTCGAGCGACATCGCGACGCGCGCCATCTGTCGGCGGTGGTAGGCCTGCACAGCTGCGTGCACCGCTCGGCCGTAGACAAGAGCATGCGAGGGAGCGGTGGGGATCCGGATTCGGTGGGCGTATCGGTATTTCGCCGGACAGTCGAGATAGTCGTTCACCTGATAGAAGCTGAGGGCAAGCGGACGATCAGTGAGAGCCGGCGGACCCGGGGCGGTGACCTCGCGGACCGGCCGTTGGTGGCGGGCCAATCGCTCCACCAGGCTTGACCGCAGCGCGCCGCCGGGTGTTGCGGGCGGCAGATCCAAGGCCTCGAGCACGAATTGGCTGTTGCGGCGCGTGCGCCGGCCACCGTAGTCGTGCGCCCACGAGAAGACGAGCTCTTCCTGCGCCCGCGTCATGCCGACGTAGAAGAGGCGTCGCTCCTCGCTGAGGTGCTGGTCGGTCCCGACCTCGGACGCATCCTGGAGCGAGGGCGGCAGCTCGAGCTGGTCGCGTCGGTCGCGACTGGGGAACCTATCCTCTACCAGACCGACCATGTGCACGACCGGAAACTCGAGTCCCTTGGCACGGTGGTAGGTCAGCACGTGCACCGCATCCCCCTCGTCGGGCCCGGCATCGGCCGTCGACGGATCGTCGCCTGCCTCGATGAGCGTATCGAGCTGCGCGACCAGGAATGGGAGGCGATCGTCCTGCAGCAGGCCTCCCTGGCGGCGCACGATCTCGAAGAAGCGCGCCACGTTCTCCAGCCGCTCATCCCCGGTCTCTCGCGCCTCGTGGCCGAGTCGCGCGAGCCAGCCGGTAGAGGTGACGAAGTGGTAAAGCAGCTCCCCTGTGCTTCGGGTCGTGCTCATCGCGCGGTGCTGGTCGATGCAGCGGAGCAATCGGTCCACGACCTCCAGCGCGCGGGGCCCGAACGGTGATCCCTCCGGGCGCGTCGTGGCTTCTCGCAGTGCGGCGCCCAGGCTGGTGCGGCGCCGCGACGCGGCGTTGAGGGCCAGCGTCACGTCAGCGGCTCCGAGCGAGAAGACCTCCGAGGTCGCGACGTCATACAGGCTCACCGAGTCGCCTGGATCATTGGCGGCGCGCAGGAAGCTGATCAGCAGGCGCACCTCGGGCTGCTGATACAGCCCCGCGGTCCCGCTGAAGCGCCATGCAATGCGACACATGTTCAACGAGCGAAGGAAGGGATCAGCATCCCGGTTGCCTCGCACCAGGATGGCGTGGTCTCCGGCCCGACGACCGCCGGCGATCGAGCGTGCGATGCGCTCAGCGACCGCGTCCGCCTCGTCGGAGCCGGTGGCAAAGGTCAGCAGCTCGATCGCGCTGACCGGTGACGGCGACTCCGAAGGCAGGCGCGAATGGAGCCGCTTGTCGAGCCCTTCGCGCGCCTCGAGCCGATCCGGGTCGTTGTGGCGTATCAGCCGGTACGCCGAATCGAGGATCGGTTGGCGGCTGCGGAAGTTGTCGACGAGCACCACCTGGGCGGACCGCGGATACGCGCGCTTGAAGCCGAGGATGTTGGAGAGCGCCGCGCCGCGGAATCGGTAGATACTCTGGTCGTCATCGCCGACGACCGTGACGTTCGCGCGCGCGCTGCCGGCCAGCAGCTTCACGAGCTCGAACTGGGCGCGGTTGGTGTCCTGGAACTCGTCGACGAGGATGTATCGCACCTTGGCGCGTTCCGCGGAGAGGACGGCGGGATGGTCGCGCAGCAGGCGGAGCGCGAGGGTCACCTGGTCGCCGAAATCGATCCGATCGCTGCTCCGCATCAATCGCTCGTACGCCTCGTACAGGTCGGCGATCTCACGCTGCCTGGCAGCCTCCTCGGCGAGGGCGGAGTCCGGCGGCGCGGCGGCCGCCTCATCGGTCAGACGGTCCGCCGCCGCCCGATAGTCGGCGGGTGAGATGCCCTCGTCCCGGGCACGGCTGATCAGCGTCACCAGGGCGCCGAGGAAGCGCGTCGGATTGCCGAGCGGTCGAAATCGGTCCAGCGGCAGCTCGAACAGATGCTCGCGCAGGAAGATGATCTGCTCCGACTGGGAGAGGACCGTCGATCGGTCCGAGAGTCCCGCCTCCAGCGCATGCTCCCGGATCAGCCGGTCCCCGAAGGCGTGGAAGGTGCTGATCGCCGTGTCGGTATACCCGTACGGAACCAGCCGATCGACACGTTCCTGCATCTCCAGCGCAGCGCGCTCCGTGAAGGTCAGGGCCAGGATCTCCGATGGCTGCGCTCGCTTATCGGCGATCAACCAGGCGATCCGTCGGGTCAGGACCGTGGTCTTGCCGGTCCCAGCGCCGGCCACGATCAGCAGCGGCCCGTCCCCGTGAGTGACCGCCTTGCGCTGCCGGGGCGTCAGGTCTGCGAGCAGAGGAGGCTGCAGCCGAAGCAGAGGCCGTCGTGGCCGAGCCGGGGGCGAGAGCTCCTCGAAGATCGGGAGCTGGTTCGGTGCGGGCACGGCTGGCACGGGCTGGATGGTAGTCGAGAGGGGCGTCACTCCGCCGTTATCGTCGACTTACTCGACAGGTCGGTTGTCGCGTTGGCGGTTGCGATCGGCGATCAGTGCGGCAGCGTGTCGGCGGCTGGTGTGGAGCGCGTCACGGACGCGTGCCACGCTGAGGGGCGCAGAGGCTGCCATCCGCTCGATCTCCCGCCTCAGGGGCAACAGCGCCGAGGACGGGTACTCGATTCCCGGGGCCAGGACCACCAGCCGTCCAGAGTCGCGCAGCTGAGCGAGGATCGGCGGCGGAACCCCGGCGCGCCTGGCGACCTGCTCCACGCGCGGGGGGGAGGCGCCGTAGGCCCCCAGGTCGGCGAGGAAGCGGTCGACTCGTCGGGCCAGCTCCGGGTCGAGCGCGCGCTCGGCGGCCAGCTGAACGCGTCGTCCCTCCCGGCGAACGACACCGCGCGCCGCCATGTCGCCGAGGAGCGCGATCAGCTCCCGGTCACCGAGCAGCACCGGTTGCCGACCCCGATGGCCGGCTGGTCTCCGGTCCGCGCGATCGCGCACCGCGCGCAGCAGCACATCGATTCGCAGTTCCGGTTGGAGAGGGCGCTCCCGCTGTCGCCGCCGGAGCTCGCCGACGATCCGTCGCTCGGCGCTCCGCAGATCGGTGACCCGCCGCTCTGTGACCTGCACCTCGGTCGGATCCAAGGCCCGCGGTCAGCGGGCGGCGATGGCCGGGCGCGTCCCCTCGACGGCGACCCTGATGGCCTGCGCCTCCTCCTCGGAGAGCGCGTGGCGCGATGTGCCGGCCTCGACCGGCTTGGCGAAGAGGCGCGTGTTGGCACGGCCGTGCAGGCTGGAGAGCACGATCCCGTCGCGCCGGTCGTCGAGCAACGCGATCGCGAAGCTCTGGTCGGACCCGGTGTCGTCGAACGGGTTGAAGCGCACCATGCCGATGTGCTGCAGGCTACCGCGCGACCGCAGCTCCAGATTTTCGTGAAGAGCGTTCAGCTCCTCGAGCCGGCCGCGCACCTGCTCGACCCGATCCACGTGCGCATCGAGCACCTGCCTGACCGAGCCGCTGCCGCCGGCGCCTCCGATCAGCGCCCGATATGCCCGCGTCGCCCTCCCCAGCCGCGCGCTCTGGACAACCACCGCGGCGATCAGCAACAGCAGGAGGAGGGCGACAAGCCCGAACGCGAGCGCCAGGTTCTCGGAGAGGGTCTGGTTCAGCAGCGGCACGGCGCGGTATCATACCGCCCCACCCGGCCCTCGCGGCCGGGTGCGCGTGCGATCTGCAGACCGATTCCGAGCGACGAGGACCATGGCCCGACGAGGAGGCAAGGCGGCGAGCCGCCAGGCAAGGCAGCGACGACGGGAGCGCTCCGGCCAGACGCGCCCGCCGACGACTCCGGCGACCGAGTCCGTCGCCCCGACGCAGCCGCCGGTCGCGTCGCTGTCGACCAGCGCCGCGCCGGCAGCGCGGCCTGCCACCGCACAGCGGGCCCGTCCCGATCCCCGGCTGTCCCTCACCGGCCCGTCGCGCCTCGGTGATCGGGCACGCCAGGAATACCACTACGTCGGGCGTGACCTCCGCAACATCGGCGTGCTGGTGGCGCTGATGGGGGCGATCCTGCTGGTGGCCTTCGTGATCCTCAGCGCGACCGGGCTCGGCCGCGGCTAGGAGCCGCCAGGAGCGGTGCGCCGGGCGGCACGCCGAGCCGTACGCAGCCGCTCCAGGCGTTCGGCGATCCTGGGCTCGAGTCCCTCCTCGCTCGGCTCGTAGTAGACGCGGCCGGCGAGCGCATCGGGAAGGTATTCCTGTTCGACGTCGGCGCCCTCGAAGTCGTGCGGGTACAGGTAGCCCCTGCCGTAGCCGTGCTCGCGAGCGAGCCGGCGGTGTGCGCTCGGACGCAGGTGGAGCGGCACCGGTAGGCGGCCGTGCTCCTGAACGTCGGCGAGCGCCGCGAAATAGGCTGCGCCGGCTCGGTTCGACTTCGGCGCGCTGGCCACGTAGGCAACCGCTTGTGCGAGGGCGTACTGCGCTTCCGGCAGTCCGATCATCTCGACCGCCTGCATGGCCGCAACGGCGACCTGGAGGGCGCGGGGATCGGCATTGCCGACATCCTCGCTGGCCGCGATGACGACCCGCCGCGCGATGAAGGTTGGATCTTCGCCGGCTGCCACCATGCTTGCGCACCAATACAGCGCGGCGTCAGGGTCGTTGCCGCGCATGCTCTTGATGAGCGCCGAGGCGGCCTCATAGTGCTGATCGCCGACGCGGTCGTAGGCCAGCAGCCGTTCCTGCGCGGCTTCGGAGATCTGCGCCCCCGTCAGCTCGCTCCCCTCAGCGGCCACCGCCGTGGCTGACTCGAGGATGTTCAGCGCCTGGCGCGCGTCGCCGCCGGACAGCTGCAGCAGGGCGGCACGGCCCTCCGCCGACAGGCGGACGCGTCCGCCCAGCCCATCGGCCGATCCCAGGGCCCGCTCGACGATACGCCCCAGCTCCTCTTCGCCGAGAGGCTCCAGGCGGTAGACCCGCAGTCGCGACAGGAGGGGCGAGTTGATCTCGTAGTACGGGTTCTCGGTGGTGGCGCCGATCAGGGAGATGGTGCCGTCCTCGACATGCGGCAGCAGCGCGTCCTGCTGGCCCTTGTTGAACCGATGGAGCTCATCGATGAAGGCCACCGTCCGACCGCCCGCCTGACGTCGCGCCTTGGCCTCGGCGACCAGCTGCCGGACATCGGCCACGCCGCTGGTGACCGCGCTGAGTGGCCGCCAGCTCCCGCCGGCACGCTCGGCGAGCAGTCGGGCGAGCGTCGTCTTGCCGCTGCCGGGCGGCCCCCAGAGGACCATGCTGGGCAGGAAGCCCGGGCGCACCACGCGACTGAGCGCGCCCTCGGGCCCGACCAACGCCTCCTGACCCTCGAACTCGTCGAGCGTTCGCGGCCGCATGCGAGCCGCGAGCGGCGCATCCGCGGCGCCGCCATCGGCGTCGAAGAGCGGTTCGGTGACCTGGGGCGCGGGCCTGCGAGCGGGCATCGGCCGATTATGATGCCTGCCATGCAACACAACCTTCGCGTCCCCGGTCCGACGCCTCTCCCCGATGCGGTGCGGGCGGCCCAGGCGGCCCAGATGATCGATCATCGCGGAACGGAGTTCGCGGAGCTGCTGCGCGAGACGACCGGTGGCCTAACGACCCTGATCGGGACTCGGGAAGAGGTGCTTCTGCTCACCGGCTCGGGGACCGGGGGGCTGGAGGCGGTCGTGGTCAACACCCTCTCACCGGGCGACCGCGTGCTGGCCGTCAGCATCGGCGCATTCGGCGATCGGTTCGCGAGCATCGCCGAGCAGTTCGGCGCATCGGTCGAGCGGCTCGAGGTCGAATGGGGCTCAGCGGTGGATCCCGGTCAGCTCGCTGCGCGGCTGGCCGACCGGGCACCCTTCCGCGCCGTGCTGCTGACCCACAACGAGACCTCCACCGGGGTGACGAACCCGCTGCGTGAGCTGGCCGCGGTCGTCCACGCCGCCCCCGGCACGCCGCTGCTGCTGGTCGACGGCATCAGTGGCCTCGGCGCGATGCCGTTCGACATGGACGACTGGGGCGTCGACGCGGTGGTCGGCGCCTCCCAGAAGGCCTGGATGGCGTCACCGGGGATCGCGATCGTGGCGCTCGGCTCACGGGCGTGGGACGCGATCGAGACGGCGCGAATGCCCCGCTTCTATTGGGACTTTCGCGAGGCTCGCACCTGGGCGCAGAAGGGCCAGACGCCGTGGACGCCGGCGGTGAGCGTCCTGTTTGGGCTGCGGGTCGGAGTCGGCCGCCTGCTGGCCGAGGGCCGAGACGCCACCTGGGCGCGTCACGCCGCCGTGGCTGCCGGGGTGCAGGCCGGCCTCGAGGCACTCGGGCTTCAGCTGGTGGCCAGCGCGCCACATCGATCCGCCACGGTGACCGCAGCCTGGCTTCCCGATGGGCTCGAGTGGGGATCACTCAACGCCCGCATGCGCGCCCAGGGCACGATCATCGCCGGCGGGCAGGGCAAATGGACGGGCAAGATCCTGCGCCTGGGGCACATGGGCGACGTCGGCATCGCGGAGATGATCGACGCGCTGGATGTCCTTTCCGATGCCCTCGCCCACTTCGGGCACGCCGCGTCGGAGCGCGCGGCGTCGGCAGCGCGCAGAGGCTTCGAGGAGCACGTCGACAGCGGCGTCGCGGCGTCCGTCGCCGCTCAGGGGTGAGCCGTCTCCTGCTGCTGGTGCGGCACGGGATCACCGACTGGAACCGGCAGGGCCGGTTCCAGGGCCACGCGGATCCGTCACTCGACGCGCAGGGACGCCGCCAAGCGGCCCTTCTGGCCGCTCGCTTGGCCCGGGACCCGCTGCGTCCAACCCGCATCGTCAGCTCCTCGCTCGCACGGGCGCGCCAGACCGCCGAGATCCTGGCCCGCGGAGTGACCGGCGCTCGGCTGTCGACCGACTCGCGACTGATGGAGATCGGACAGGGAGACTGGGAGGGACGGACGCACGCTGAGCTCGAGCGCGACGATGCCGAGCGCTACGCAGCATGGCGCTCCCGTGCCGATGGCCATCAACCGCCCGGCGCGGAGCCGCTGCAGGCCGTCCGCGAACGGGCCCTGGCTTGCCTCGCCGAGCTGGAACCCGGGCTCGACGATGGTCCGATCTGCCTTGTGTCACACGGCGGCACGCTCCGCCTGCTGGCCCGCGAGCTGCTCGGCCTGCAGCTGCGCCAGGCCTGGGGCCTGGATCTGGACAACGCCTCGCTTTCGGTTCTCGAGAGGCTCCAGGAGGGCTGGGGCCTGCGGACGTGGAACGACATGGCGCACCTGCTGCGCAGGCCGCCCCTGCACATCGACGAGCGCGAGGGCGAGCCGCTCGCCCTGTGACCGAGCCTCGGCGCCGGCGGGTCACGCCGGGCCGGTCAGGGCCGGCGGGTCAGGGTCGGATGTCGCGTCGCGCGAGCCGCTGGGCACGCCGTCGGGCGGCAAGCCAGACGAGCGGCAGCCGCAGCCGGCGCCACGCGCGTTCGATGCCGGCGAGCGCCTCGTCGCCGATAGACCTGCCTGAATAGCTCTTCCAGACCTTGGCGGCCGCGATGGTCCGGATCTCGGGCGCGCGGGACGGGATCTGCTCCTCGAGCCAGCCGGCGTACTCGTAATACGTCTCAGAAGGGCGCTGCGCGACGCCTGCCCGGCTGGCGGCGAGTCGAAGTCGCGCCCAGTGTCGATCGACCGGTGGCAGGAAGCCGATGCGGCGTCCAGTGCGGCCGAGCCGCCAGACCACCGCCAGCGCCCCGACCGCCAGCACGATGAGGAAGATCCAGCCGTTTCCGGTCCGGGGATCGCCGGTCGTGCCCGGATCCTGCTGACCAGGCTGGATCCCGCCCGGGATCGGTCGCATCGAGGGCAGTGTTGAGAGCTTGGACGGCGAGTCGATGTTCGCGTCGAACGGACCTTTGCGGTCCTCGGTGCCGTTGACCGGAGGCGGCAGCCTGGTGGCGTCGCCGGTCAACCGCGCGAACTGCGGGTTGATCGACTTCGTCGCCTCGAAGATCTGCCACCCGTAGCCGGGGAAGTAGATCTCGGCCCAGGCGTGCGCATTCGACTCGCGGTACTGGTACTGGTTCTCCCTCAGACGCTCACCGGGGGCGAAGCCGACCGCCATTCGAGCCGGCAGCCCGAGCGAGCGCGCCATCATCACCATCGCGGACGCGTAGTACTGGCAATAGCCTTCGCGGCCGATGTTGGGGTCGAACAGGAATTGGTCGACCAGATCTCGGGTCGGGTCCGGGCTGGGCACCGAGGTGGCGTACCGGAAGCTCGGGTCACTGCTCAGGAAGGTGGCTAGCGCCTTGGCCCGATGGTACGCATCGGTCGCGCCGGCGAGGTCCGCGATCTGGCGCGCGAGGCGGCGGGTCCGATCGGTGACACCTTCGGTGTCGAGGTACAGCCGTTGGATGTCGGCCGGATAGGCCTGCCCGGCGTGCGCGAGCTGTGCCTCCGTCGCCTTCGAGATCGCCGCGGTGACCGAGTACCCCTCGCCGTCGCCGAGCCCATTGGCAGCCTTGACCCGACCGAGCATCGGGAGACCGCCGGGCTCGGTGACGAGCACCGGCGCGAAGAACTTGGTCGGGAAACCGGGCGTGTACAGGTTCGGTCCGATGGCGTGGTCGAAGCGCACGGTGATCGTCTCGAGGTCGAAGGCCTGCCCCACCACCGGTCGCTCGGGCGACACGCCGGGGAAGACCGGGCGCGCGCTGTCGATCTGCCGCTCTCGCCCCGGCGTGCTGTCCCAACCGTGGCCGGTGTAGACGTCGTAGGTCACCGTGCGGAGGTAGTACGCGCGCGTCGAGCCCACCGTCATCACCGGGTCGTTGTTGCTGAACCAGGTCCCCGAAACGGTGAACTTC
>JALYXZ010000182.1 GCA_030946825.1 Chloroflexota bacterium
TCGGGGACAGTCGCGAGACGCTGCGAGCGCTGATTCCGCTTCTCACCCGCAGGAGTGGAGGAGACTGGCGCCGGACGATCGAAACGAACGTGGCCGACTGGTGGAAGCTCGTCGAGGCGCGGTCCCAGGATTCGGCCGACCCGATCAACCCGCAACGGGTGTTCTGGGAGCTCTCCAGCCGCCTCCCCGAGAACGTCATCGTCAGTGCGGATTCCGGTACGACCGCCAGCTGGTACGCTCGGGACCTGAAGTTTCGGCGCGGCATGATGGGCACGCTCTCGGGCAACTTGGCCACGATGGGCCCGGGCGTTCCGTACGCGATCGCCGCCAAGTTCACCCATCCGGGGCGCGTCGCGCTCGCGTGCGTGGGCGATGGCGCGATGCAGATGAACGGCATCAACGGCCTGATCACGATCGGCAAATACTGGCACGAGTGGTCGGACCCCCGCCTTGTCGTCCTGGTGCTCCACAACAACGACTTGAATCAGGTGACCTGGGAACAGCGCGTCATGGAGGGCGATCCGAAGTTCGAGGCGTCCCAGGACGTGCCAGATTTCCCGTACGCGCGATACGCGGAGCTCGTCGGACTGCGCGGAATCCGAGTGGATCACCCCGACCAGATTGGGCCGGCCCTGGATGCCGCCTTCGCGGCGGACCGGCCGACGGTGTTGGATGTCGTGACCGACCCGAACGTGCCGCCGCTGCCACCGCACATCACGCTCGCCGAAGCGAAGAACTTCACGTTCGCGATCGCTCACGGGGACCCGGACGCGGCGGGGATGATCCGGCAGTCGATCAAGAGCATCGTCGATCAGATCATCCCCGGCTGACGCCCACGTGAACGCAGCGCGCGCGGAACTCGCGGCCCAGCCGGCAGGAAGCGGCGACCTCGTCGATTCGGTCGGCGTATCCGTGTACCGGATCCCGACAGACGCGCCCGAATCCGACGGGACGCTCGAGTGGGATTCCACCACCATGGTCATCGTCGAGGTGCACGCCGGCGACGTCTGCGGCATCGGCTACAGCTACACGGCGGCCGCAGCGGCACCCCTGATTCGCGACATGCTTGCACCCCTCGTGGTGGGTAGGGATCCATTCAACATCCCCGCAATCTGGATGTCGATGGTGCACGCCATTCGTAATCTCGGCCGCCCCGGGATCTGTTCGACCGCGATCGCCGCGGTGGACGTGGCGCTCTGGGACCTCAAGTCGAAGCGGGTGGGCCTTCCGCTGGTACGTCTTCTTGGCGGCGCCCGGGCGGCGGTCCCGATCTACGGAAGCGGCGGCTTCACGTCCTACTCCGAGCATCAACTGCGAGACCAGCTGGGCGGCTGGGCGGCGGCCGGGCTCACGATGGTCAAGATGAAGGTGGGTCGCGACGCGACAGCCGATCCGGTCCGGGTTGCCCAGGCGCGCGATGCGATCGGCCCAGACGTTGCGCTTTTCGTGGACGCCAACGGCGGCTATTCCCGCAAAGAGGCCCTCGCCCTAGCCGCTTCGTTCGCGGATCTCGGTGTGACGTGGTTCGAGGAGCCGGTTTCGTCGGACGACCTTGCCGGCCTCAAGCTGATCCGCGATCGCGCCCCGGGCGGGATGGCCATCGCGGCCGGCGAATACGGCTACGACCTGCCCTATTTCGAGCGCATGCTGGAGGCGGGGGCCGTGGACGTGCTGCAGGCGGATGCGACGCGCGCGGCCGGCATCACCGGCTTTCTATCCGTCGAGCCACTCTGCGCCGCACGATCGCTGGACCTGTCGGCGCACTGCGGGCCGTCCATCCATCTCCATCCGGGTTGCGCGCTGCCACGAGTGCGGCATCTTGAGTATTTCCACGACCACGTCCGGATCGAGCATCTGTTCTTCGATGGGGCGGTCGAGCCGGTCGACGGCCGGCTTGCGCCAGACCTGTCCCGTTCCGGCTTGGGTCTCGAGTTCCGGCGCGCCGACGCCGAAGCCTACCGACTCGACGCTTGAGCATGAGCGGTCGACGCTCCGCCGCGTCCGGCGACGCCCGCTGGCTCGAGCTCGCAGTTCTCGGGTTCGCTGCCTCATTAGCGGGCGCCGGCGCCGTGGCGTTGCTCGGCGCGATCCTTGGCCGGCAGCGTTCAGGCCAGGGCCGCGCCGAACGGCCCCCCGGGCGAGGCGCGGTCCCGGCCGCGCGCCACCAGCAGGCCGATGCGGCGCCGCGCTGAGGGCTCGCCCGTGGCCGGCGTGGCAGCGGTGGCGCGGCTGGTTCACGACGAGATCGCGACTGGCCATTTCCAG
Organism: Chloroflexota bacterium; assembly: GCA_030946825.1. Lineage (GTDB taxonomy): Bacteria > Chloroflexota > Limnocylindria > QHBO01 > QHBO01 > QHBO01. The sequence continues at coordinate 2,266 of JALYXZ010000182.1, forward strand.
CGCATGATGGCGTTGATGGCCGCGTTTTCGGCCATCGTGAGCGGCGTCGAGGCGTACCTGCAACACGCTCGTGGGAACT
>JALYXZ010000047.1 GCA_030946825.1 Chloroflexota bacterium
GGTGAGCAGGGCGCCGGCGGTGGCCCGTGCCAGGCGCAGCAGCTCCCCGACCGGCACCGCCGTGTCGAGCACTACGGCCAGGTCGCGGTCGACCGGCTGCGCCGACGGCACGGACGCGGCGTGCAGGACTGCCGGAACGAGCGCCAGGAGCTGCACGAGATTGATTGCCGCCACGACCGGGCGCCCGGGCAGGTCCCACGCGGCCGCCACCCCTGGATGCACCTCTCCCAGGCTACCGTACGGGCGTCCGGCGGCATCGATCATCCGGGCACGGCGGCCGGGGTGCAGGTGCGGATGCGGCTCTGCATCGGTGTCTGGCCGATAGGTCGGCAGCGGCGCGCCGAGGGCGGCGTGCAGCGCCTCGACCACCCCTTTGAGATCCGCAACATCGGCCGCTCGACCCGGCTGACCGACCGATCTCGGGACGTTGCTGCCCAGCAGGGCGATGGCCACATGCCACGCCTCGAAGCGACCGGTCCCCGCCGTCTCGGCCAGGCGGCCGGCAGCGCCACGCTGCTCGTCCGCCATCCAGTACGTCTTGCCCACCTCGTAGAGCCACGCGTCGCCCCGCCGACGGCGCACGTTTTCGGCGAGTGAGGCGAGCACCGAGGCGTACATCACCGGGCGAAGCACCGAGTGTGCCGGCGCGATCGGGTTCGCGACGCGGATCAGCCCCGGATCGTCGGGCGGGTATCCGGTTCGCTCCAGGTCGGCCGGACCGATGAGCGCGTGCGTCACCGTCTCGGTCAGCCCGATTCCGGCCAGGATGGCTCGCACCCGATGCCGGCCCGCGCTCGGATCGCGCCGTGGTTCGCCAAGCTCCGGTCGTGGCAACACGCCCGGGATGCGCTCATAGCCGTAGGCGCGCGCGACCTCCTCTGCGACATCGACCGCGTGGGCCACGTCGAGGCGATGCGGCGGTACTTCGACCTCCAGGTGGTCGCCTCCGCCGCGAGCCGTGAACCCGAGCGGCTCCAGCAGGCTGGTGACCGCCGGGGTCTCCAGGTCGATCCCCAGCAGGCGCCGCATGCGCTCGATGCTGACCGAGACGACGCGGTTCGGCTGCGGCGCGGGGTCATTGTCGATGATCCCGCGTGCCACCCGGGCCCCGGTCAGCTCCGCGATCAGCCCCGCCGCGCGGTCGGCCGCGGCCCGGGGGAGGTTCCACGGGATGCCCTTCTCATGCCGCGCGCTCGCCTCCGAGCGCAGTCCGAGGCGGCGAGCCGCGTTGCGCACCGTCGGCCCGTGGAAGGCCGCCGACTCCAGGATCACGCTGGTGGTGGTGTCGCCGACCTCGGTGCGGGCGCCGCCCATGATTCCCGCCAGGCCGATCGCGCCAGCCGCGTCGGCGATGACCAGCATCCGTGGATCGAGCAGCCGCCGCTGATGATCGAGCGTCTCCAGCTCCTCGTCCTGGCGTGCCTGGCGGACGACGATCGTGCCTCCGCGGATCGCGACCGCCGAGTACGCGTGCATCGGCTGCCCCAGCTCGTGCATCACGTAATTCGTGATATCGACCACCGCGCTCACCGGTCGCATCCCGGCGGCCACCAGCCGCTGCTGCATCCAGTCCGGGGAGCTGCGGTTGCTGACCGCATCGAAGTAGCGGGCCGCGAAGCGCGGGCACAGCGCCGGCGCCTCGATGCGAACCACGAGATGGTCGGCTGTGTCGTCGCCGCTTTCGACGACCTCCGATTCGGGGAGGCGCAGCGCGGTGCCGGTGAAGGCGGCGATCTCCCGCGCCAGGCCGACCATCGACAGGCAGTCGCCGCGGTTCGGCTTGACGTCGACGTCGAGCACGGTCTCGCCGAACAGGCTCCGGACGTCGCTGCCCGGCTCGCGCTCGCGATCCGTGCCGAGGATCTTGATCCCGTCCGCGTCAGCACCGATCCCGAGCTCGGCGGCGCTGCACAGCATTCCCTCGCTGATGACACCGCGAATGCGGCTGCGCGCGATGCGTCGCTCGCCCGGCAGCATCGCGCCCACCAGCGCAACCGGCACCAGCTGTCCCGGAGAGATGTTCGTCGCACCGCACACGATCCGCAGCGGCTCGCCGGTACCGACATCGACCGTGGTCAGGGACAGCTTCTCGGCGTTTGGGTGCGGCTCGACGGTCAGCAGTCGGCCGACCACGACATCGGTCCAATCCGCTCCGGAGACTTCGATCCCCTGCACCTCCATGCCGCGCAGTGTCAGCTCCTCGGCCAGCTCTGCCGGCGTGAGGTTGAGGGCGACGTAATCGCGCAGCCAGGAGAGCGGGACGCGCATGCCTAGCGTCCGTCCGAGAACTGCTCGAGGAATCGCAGGTCCGATCCCATCAGCAGGCGCAGGTCGGGAATCCCGTAGCGCAGCAGGGTCATGCGGTCGAGTCCCATCCCGAACGCGTAGCCCTGGTACAGCTCCGGGTCCAGGCCGCAGTTGCGGAGCACCACCGGGTGCACCATGCCGGCCCCCAGGATGGTCATCCAGCCTGTGCGCTGGCACGCCGGGCAGCCCTCTCCGGCGCACACCACGCACCCGACGTCGAACGCGACGCTCGGCTCGGTGAACGGGTAGTAGCCCGGCCGGAAGCGCGTCCGGGTAGCAGGCCCGTACATCGCCCGAGCGTAGGCTTCGAGGGTGCCCTTCAGGTCGGCGAGGCTCGTCTCGCGGTCAATCACCAGGCCCTCCACCTGGAAGAACTCGAAATTGTGGCCCGCGTCGACCGCCTCATAGCGGAAGCAGCGACCGGGCATGATCACCCGGATCGGTGGTGGGATGGCTCGCATGGCGCGGACCTGCACCGGGCTGGTGTGGGTACGCAGGATGGTGCCGTCCTCGGCGGGACGCGGCGCTCCCGCTTCGACGCTGCCGGGCTCGGCCACGTACAGCGTGTCCCACAGGTCGCGCGAGGGATGGTCGGGCGGGATGTTGAGAAGCTCGAAGTTCATCTCGTCGGTTTCGATCTCGGGCCCCTCGATCACCTCGAAACCGAAGCCATGGAAGATCTCACGCAGCTCCCGCTCGGCGGTCATCAGCGGATGCAGGTGCCCGACAGCCGCAGGGCGCCCCGGCGCGGTCATGTCGATCGCCTCCGCGGCAAGCTGTCGTTGCAACGCCTCGCGGCGCAGCACATCCAGCCGGTCGTCGAGCGTTGCCTCCAGCTCGGCGCGAACCTCGTTCGCGAGCTTTCCGAGCACAGGACGCTCGGAAGGCTGCGCATGACCGATCTCGCGCAACAGCGCCGTCAGTCGACCGGACCTTCCCAGCAGCCCGCTGCGCAATGAGCCCACCGCGGCGGGATCATCGGTCTGTGCCAGGGCGTCCAGCCCGGCCGTGCGCACCTCCTCCAGGGCGACCCGAAGGTCGTCGCTGCTCGGACGGTCTGCGGCTCCGTCGTTCATCGGTCCTTCCGCATCATGAGTGAAACTAAACGACCCCGCCCCGGTGACCGGAGCAGGGTCGGCATGCCGACGTCGTCGCCGGCCTAGCCGGTAAAGGCGCGCTTGGCGAGATCGACGACCTGCCCGAACCCCGCCTGATCCCGGATGGCGAGGTCTGCGAGCTGCTTGCGATCGACCTTGACGCCGGCGGCCTTCAGGCCGGCGATCAGCCGCCCGTAGGGCAGGCCGTGGAGCCGGCTGGCAGCGTTGATCCGCTCGATCCACAGGCGCCGCATGTCCCGCTTCCGCTGTCGCCGGTCACGGTAGGCGTAGACCAGCGCATGGAACAGCGCCTCCCGGGCCGGTCGGACGAGGCGTGAGCGCGTCATGCGCCGCCCCTCGGCCTGGTTCAACAGCCGCTTGTGACGGCGGTGTGCGGTGACCCCGCGCTTCACGCGTGCCATCGGTGGCTACTCGTACGGAAGCAGCCGCTTCAGCTGCTTCTGGTGGGCAGGGCTGACGGCGGTCACGCCGGCGTAGCGCCGCGTGCGTCGGCTCGACTTGATCTCCAGGTGGTGGCCGCGCCACGCCTTGGGGCGCAACCACCTTCCGGCTCCCGACTTACGGAAGCGCTTGGCGGTTCCCTTGTGCGACTTGATCTTTGGCACGCTATCCCTGCTCCATCGGTTGTGAGACCTCGGTCGGAGGCTCCGGCTTGTCCTTGACGCGCTCCTGGGGCCCAACCGCGGCGGGCGAGCGGGCTGCGATCGCGTCGGCGATCGTCTCCCCGGCTGGCTCGGCGGCGGCGTCCTCGGCGGTTCGTTCCGTCTTCTTCTCGGGTCGCTTCTCGAGCGACGCCATGACGATGTACATGCTGCGACCCTCGAGCAGCGGCTGTCGCTCGACGGTCCCGTGCTCGGCTAGCAGGTCGGCTGCCTTGACCAGAAGGTCGCGGCCCAGGTTCGCGTGGGTCATCTCTCGCCCGCGGAACTGCACCGTGACCTTGACCCTGTCACCCTCATCGAGGAACTCCGCAGCGCGCCGCAGCTTGGTTCGCAGGTCGTTCACATCGATCTTGACCCGCAGGCGGATCTCCTTGAACGTCTGCGACTTCTGCTTCTTCTTCGCCTCGCGCTCGCGCTTCTGAAGCTCGTACTTGTACTGACCGTAGTCGAGGATGCGGCAGACCGGGGGGACTGCGGTGGGAGCGACCTCCACGAGGTCGAGCCCTTTCTCCTGGGCGAGGGCCAGGGCCCGTGCCGTCGGCATCACGCCGAGCTGCTGACCTTCATCATCGATGACCCGCACCTCGCGGATCCGGATCATCTCATTGGTTCGCAGATCCCTTGCGATCTTGTTCCTCTCCTTTGACAACAAGGCCATCCGACCGATGCTGGCCGGGTGGCCCATCCACGCGCAAACGCCGCAGCATGGTAGCCCAAATCACCAACGAGGGTCAACGAATCCAAGGCGCCAGGCGCCGGTCATACGGGGTAGTCGTAGAAGATGGCGACCTGGCGCCCATCGGGGTCGGCGATGCGGAACGACCGGCTCCCCTCCCACCGATCGCCGGAAGGTGGTGCCACGAGCGCGAAGCCGCGCCGGCTCAGCTCCTGGGCCCACGCGTCGACCTCCGCGGCGGTATCCATCCGGAAACCGATCTGGATCCCGTCGCGCGTCGCCTTGCTCCCGCGTCGAAAGCTGAGCTCGAACCCGCTCAGCTCGAGGTCGACCCCGCTCTCGTCCTCGGCACGCCGCCTGAACCCGAACGCCGATGCATAGAACTCGCCGACCCTCGACGGCTCGGGGGAGACGAGTGCCAGCTGACCGATGGCCCGCATCTTTCGCATCAGGCGATCCGAGGTGGCCGCGGCCGGATGCTGGCGCTCAGTCGGCGCCCGCGGTTACGGCGTAGGGCCACAGCTCCCGCGCTCCGATGCGACCACCGAGCTCGGCGATGAACTCGTCGAGCGGCACTCCCTGGCGCGACTCACCGGTCCGCAGCCGCGGCGAGACCGCTCTCGCCTCCTGGTCGCGGTCGCCGACGACCAGCATCACCGGAATCTGCTGCCCCTGGGCATCGCGCAGCTTTGCCTGCATCCGCTCCGACCGGTCATCGACCTCGACGCGGATGCCGGCGGCGAGGAGCGCATCCCGCACCTCCGCCGCGTAGCCCAGATGGCGATCGGCGATCGGGATCACGATCGCCTGGACCGGGGCCAGCCAGGCCGGGAAGGCGCCCGCGTAATGCTCGGTGATGACCCCGGCGAAGCGCTCGAACGAGCCGTAGATCGCGTAGTGAATCATCACCGGCCGCTCGAAGCCGCCCTCGCCGGCCCGGTAGTCCAGGTCGAATCGCTGCGGGAGCTGGTAGTCGAGCTGGATGGTCGCCGTCTGCCACTCGCGCCCCAGCGCATCCTCGATGAAGA
>JALYXZ010000050.1 GCA_030946825.1 Chloroflexota bacterium
CTCGTATGGCGCCGTGGTGTCGGGAGGCATCACCTCCACCGGCCTGCTGCCGGGAAGGAAGCTGACCCGATCGGGAGCGAGCTCCTGGGCCAGGATCGGCGACCCGTTCGACCCCCAGTACAGGAGGCGCCTGCCGCTGACCGGATCATCGAAGGGCATCGGGTCGATGTTCACGAAATCGCTACCGCAGCGAAGCGGCCGGTCGACCGGCTGGAACGGGCCCTGCGGCCGGCTGGCGGTCGCGACCCCCAGGCACATCCCGGCTCCGGAGTCCTGCAGCGCGGCGAAGTACAGGTAGAACCGGCCCGCCGCCTCGATGGCGCCGGGCGCCCAGAAGTCTCGGCGCGCGTGCGCCCAGGCTGGTTTGCGGGGCAGCACGTCGGCCAGCAGCTCCCAGTGGACGAGATCACGCGAGCGAGCCGCCTGGATGTTCGCCATGCGGGCCACGGTGAGCTGTTCGGTCGAGTACGCGTAGTACCAGCCGTCCGAGGCGTGGAGCACGGTCGGATCGGCGAAGTCGGTGCGGATGACCGGGTTGCGGTAGGTGGCTGGCGTCGCGAGCGGCGACCTCGGAAGCAGGCCCTGTCGGGTCAGCGCCGCGGCCGAGCCGAGCCCGATCACGGCGCCGAGCAGCACCGCGCCGATCGTCATCAGCGTTGGACGCCTCATCGCACCAGCCGCAGCGTGCCGGCCAGCCGCCGGAGGGCGGCATCCGGCGCCCCGGAGAGCAGGACGAGCGTCGGACCGCGTCTCACGTACACGTAGTGCCGCCCGTTCGCCTCGCCGGTCCATGCCTCGCTGGCGCCGGCCACGCTGATGTGCTGCTCCGGCTGCGGAGGCGGAAGGACGTCGTGCTGTGCCTCGATCACCTCCAGTCCCGCGGCGTAGGTCGCCACCACCGGGCGAGTGGCGTCGCCCGGCACGCCGCGGACCCGCAGCGACGGGGCGCCCAACCCGGACTCATCGGGCACGTACAGCGGCACGCCGGCGGATCGGCTCGCGACCGTCCAGCTCGGAACCGGGTCGGAATGAGGAATATCACTCTGCGGCAACGGAAGGTTGGCTCCCGCACCGGGGAGCAGCAGCCAGCCGGCGGCGAAGAACGCGATGGCGGCCACCAGGCCGGCGACGAGGCTGCGCATCGGCGCTCAGGTCCGATCCATCGCGTCAGAACCAGTCGCGCGCCCGGAAGTAGGCCGCGATGCCGATCATCAGCAGGGCCATCGCCGCCAGCGCTGAGACGTAGCCGAATGGCCACGACAGCTCGGGCATGTTGTGGAAGTTCATGCCGTAGATGCCGGCGATCAGGGTCGGCACCATTAGCACCACGGTGTACGCGGTCAGTCGCTTCATGACCCCGTTGAGCGTGTTGGCGGTCATCGACATGTTGGCGTCCAGTGCTGACGCGATCAGGTCGCGGTCGAGGTCGAGCTGGTCGAGCACGCGCACCAGGTGGTCGTAGAGGTCCTGGTAGTACGGCACCGCCTCGTCGTCGATCAGCTTCACGTCGCGACGCAGCAGCGCGTTGGCCACATCCCGCATGGGGGCAAGGACCCGCCGCAGGTCGAGAAGCTCGCGCTTGATGGCCAGCACCTCGCGCAGCGTCTGGGCGCCCGAGCGCCCGGCCACGATCGCCTCCTCCAACTCGTCGATCTGCTCGTTGAGTCGGTCGAGCAGCGGGAAGTAGTTGTCGACGATCGCGTCGAGGATGGCGTACAGCAGCCCGCCGACGCTCCTGCCGATGGCATCCGCACGTTTCCGGAAGCGCGCGACGACGCCGTCGAGAGCATCCGACTGCCCCCAGCGGACGGTCAGGACGTGACCTGGGCCCGCGAACAGGTGGATCTCGCGCAGCTCGAAGCCGGGGCCGCCGCCCGGTGCGAATGCGACGTCGTAGGCCACGATCACGTGCTGGTCGGGGTAGTTGTCGACCTTCGGTCGCTGGCGGCGCTTCCGCAGATCCTCCAGCGCCAGCGGGTGGAGCATGAACTCTCGCGCGAGGTGCTCGAGCTGCGGCGGCGTGGGATCCACTACGTCGACCCACACGAAACCGCCCTCCGGCTGCCGGAGCTCACCGATCCGCTCGAGCTCACCGTCCTCGACGACGTGCACCTCGCCGGCGGGTCCGCAGCTCAGCGCCAAGAGGTTGGAATCGGCCATCGGCGCGAGTGTAGCCTGCCTCCGAGCCGAGTCTTGAGCTGCGTCAGGCCGATGCCGGAGAAAGAGCTAACCTGCAGTAGCGAGTTCTGCGGTCGAGTTCTGCACAGGCGAAGGAGCAATCGATGGATCGGTTGGCGCGACGCATCGGCCTCGGACTGGCCGCGCGCGGCGCCGTCGATGAAGTGGTTGCCTGGGCGACCGACGCTCGCCGGCGCGGCCTTGACTCGATCTGGATGCACGACTCGTACTTCGAGCGCGACGCCGTCAGCTTCGTGGCGGCCATCGCATCTCACCTGGGTCAGGACGAGCGCGAGGATGGCTTCCGCATCGCGCTGGGCGCGGTGAACCCGTACACCAGGCACCCGGTGGTGCTGGCGATGACCGGGTCGGCGCTCGACGAGATGGCACCCGGCAGGGTGGTGATGGGGCTGGGCACCGGTCTGCCGCTCCGGCTTCGGCAGATGGGTATTCCCTACGCTCCGGAGGACGCGGTCGAGCGCGTATCGGCGGCGATGGACCAGCTGCGCGCGCTGTGGGCCGGCGAGCGGCTGCCGCCCGGTTCCGAGGGGGTGCCGCCGCTGCAGCCGATGTTCGCGCCGCCGCATCGGATCCCGTTGGTGATCGCCGCCTACCGCCGAGAGTTCGTGGCGCTCGCCGGCCGCAAGGCGGACGGCTACCTGGCGCGGCCGGCGGAGTCGATCCCCTCGCTGCGCGGCATCATCCGGCGGCTGCGCCAGGCAGCGACCGAGGCGGGGCGCGATGCCGACAGCATCGAGACTGCCGGATACCTGCTGACCCTGGTCGACGACAGTCGCCGCGCGGCCCTCAACCGCGCCAAGCGGGAGCCCTTCGTGATCTACATGATGAGCGTGCTCGGCGACGTGTCGCTGGCCCGGGCCGGATTCGAGCGTGAGCTCCGCGACCGGATCGCGGCCGCCTGGCGTGCGGAGGACTACCACGCGGCCGGCAGCCTGATCCCCGACGCGCTGCTCGACGCCTACATGCTGTGCGGCACCCGCGAAGAGGTGGCGACCGGAGCCCTGGCCTTTCACCTCGACGCGGGGCTCGGGTTGCCACTCCTCCAGCCTGTTCTGCAGGAGTCGGCCCAGGTGGGGGCGGTCTTCGATGCGGCCCGCATCTACGCCCTTCTGCCCGAGAGTGCGGCGCGCCGCTGGGCTGACGCCGGCACCCCGGTCGCCGTGCCCGGGCCGCTCGAAACCGCGTCGGAACTGGCGAACGGGGATGGCAGGACCAGGCGATCGGGCGAACCGCTGGACGATGAGCACCGGCTGTCCGGCGGAGAGCGCCTTCGGCGGCGTGCGGGCGCCGTCTGGGAGATCATCCGTCCGTTCGCCTACACCGCGTCGGTGATTCCGGTGGCCGCCGGCGGCGCGCTGGCCTTCGTGGATCAGCGCTTCAGCGTCGGGCTCTTCCTGCTCGCGCTGCTGGGCGCGCTGCTGCTCCACACCGGCACGAACGTCATCAACGAGGTGTACGACGTGCGGCAGGGGATCGACACCATCACGTCACCGCGTGCCAGCCACGCGATAGTCAAGGGACGCATCAGCGAGCGCGCCGCCTACCGGCTCGGCGTGGCGTCGTTCGCGGCGGCGGCCGCGGTCGGAATCGTCCTCATCGCGCTGCGTGGCTGGCCGATCGCCGTGCTGGGCATCATCGGCCTCGCCGGCGGCTACTTCTACACCGCGCCTCCGTTCCAGTACAAGTTCCACGCCCTCGGCGTTCCGCTCGTCTTTGCGCTGATGGGTCCGATCATGACCCTGGGCGCCTACTACGCCGCCAGCGGGCAGCCATCACCGGGGGCGTTGATCCTGTCGGTGCCGATCGGCCTGCTGGTCGCCGCCATCCTGCACGGCAACGAGTGGCGCGACATGAGCGAGGACACCCGCGCGGGGATCGTGACGCTCTCGAGCCGGGTCGGAAAGGAGCTGGCCCACTACGCGTACCTGGGCCTGACGCTGGGCGCCTACATCAGCCTGGGTCTGGCGGTCGCCTTCCGCCTGCTGCCGCCGACCACCCTTCTGGCCATCCTGTCGCTGCCGCTGCTGGTCGTCGTCCTTCGCTCGGCCGAGCTGGGTGCCACGGGACAGGCGCGGGCGATCGCGATGATCGACCTGCAGACCGCACGACTGCACATGACCTTTGGCGCGCTCCTGGTCCTCGGCGTCGTGCTGAGCGCCTACCTGACCTGACCTGATGGCGGCGAGGCGTGGTGCGCGCGACTCAGGCGCCCCGGCGATCGGGTGGGTGGCGCTCGGCCTGGCCGGGGCGCAGGTTGCCTTCGCGCTCACCTTCCGCGGTCCCCGACGCCGGTTCTGGGAGCGGATGACCCTCACCGGCGTGTGCCTCGGCAGCTATGCCCTGACCGTCAGCTCGCCGGCGCGCCGAACCCGCATTCGGCCCGGGGACCTGCCGCTGGGCCTGGCCTCCGCGGCGATCCAGTACGCCTCGTTTCAGGCCGGGGATCGGTTTGCGAGGCGATTCGTGCCCGGCGGAGAGCGTGACATCGGCAACATCTACGCGCTCCGCGAGCTGCGGCCACGAGGCGAGATAGCCCTGCGGCTGGCGGCGATCATCGGCCCAGCCGAAGAGCTGTTCTGGCGTGGCCTGGTTCAGGCCGGCCTGATGCGGCGTCTCGGCCGATGGCGCGGCGCCGCCGTCTCCGCGGCAGCCTACGGCGGGGTGCACGCGGTGACCGGCAACCTCACGCTGCTGGGCGCCGCCTGTGTTGCGGGGGCACACTGGTCCGCCCTGTCCGCGGCCGGCGCGCCGATGGGCGCCCTGGTCGTCAGCCACGTCGCCTGGGACATCTGGATCTTTCTGCTGCAGCCCACCCAGCGCTGAGCCCGGCGCCCTCGACGCGCATGCCCATCGCGCAGGCCGCCGCGCAGCCCCCATCGCGCAGGCCATCGCGCAGCTCAGCCCGGGCGCCGCTCGACGACCGTCTTGGCGGCGGCGCGGGCCGCGGCCGTGTCGAACACCAGCAGCGCTTCGTTGCCGAACCAGCGCAGCCAGAGCGCCGGGCTGCGTCCGCGCAGGTGCAGCAGGTCTCCCTCCTCGACCGCTGATGCGCCGGTCAGCGGCGCCGGAACGGCAACCGTCAGCCGCCGGCCATCGACCACCATCTCCAACCGCGGCCCGCCGACGACCGAGGCGGGCAGCAGCCGACCGACCGTCGAGTCGAGCTCCAGGCGGCGCCCGTCGATCTCCGCCAATCGGCCGCTGATCCGGACGGCGAGTGGCCCCCTGTGAGTCGCCGCCGGCCGGCTGGTCCATCGGCTCCGGCCGGTCGGATGGAAGATCGGATAGCCGAGACGCAGGCCGAGCACGATGAGTCCCGCAAAGGCGAGGAACAGGATCGGTCCCAACCAGAGTCGGTCCGCCGGCAGGGCCGGATCGTGACGCACCCAGGCGCTGGTCAGCACCTGGCCCCAGCCGACCAGTCGGGAGACTGGACCTTCTCGCAGGAGCGCATCGATCGGCGCCTCGTCGAGAACCTGCGGCCCCGCCGCCTGGAAGCGCACCAGGCTGGGCGGATACGGAGTGCGCACCACCACCGTGCCTCGGCCGGCGGGGTCGTAGGCGAGCTGGTCGAAGGTCCCACGGCCTCCCGCCAGCGCTCGGGCATCGCAGCTGCCGTTGGCCTCTGCGCAGGTCGCGACCCCGATGCCCAGGAAACGCAGCGGGAGGCGCACCGAGGTGCCCACAGCCAGCGTGTCGAGCGTGGCGGCGGAGTCGATCTGCCGTGGCTCGCGCGCCGGCGCCGCGATCTCGACCAGGTAGCGGGCACCAGGCCCCGGGCTTCCCACCGACAGGCCGCGTCGCTCCAGCTCGGTGCGCAGCGCCGAGCCGACCCGTGCATCGGCGGCCACCTCGCCGGTCACCGTGCGCGCCTCGAGCCGGCTGGGCGGCAGCGGCGATTGGACCACAACCAGACCGCCCTCCGCGGGCGCATCGCGCACGAAGTAGTAGTACCCCGCCGGCGCCCCGCCGACCCCGGGCGCAGGAACGGAGACGTCGAGCGCCAGGCCGTCGAGCGACACACGCGTGATGTTGGTCCCCACCCGCCGCTCCACCATCTCGGCGCTACCCACCTGGGTGATGATCAGGTCCGAGCCGGCCTGGATCAGGGGGATCAGGGCCAGCATCACCAGCAGCGCGGCGAGCCACGGAACGAGGTGGCGCTGCCGGGCGATCGGGTGGAGCGCAGCGTGAAGCATGCGTTCGACGGCATGCGGCACGAATCCGACGATCGCCAGCAGGCGCCAGATCGCGATTCCCTCCCTTCCGTCTCCCAGTGGCGAACGCGCGGCAACCACCGGCGCCGTCGCGCCCCCGCCTTCAGGATACGGGCCCTCGGCCGGCCCCGGCGGGGATGAGCCGGACGTAGACTGCGGCCGTGGACCGCTGGCGAACCATCATCGAGCCGTTCCGGATCAAGAGCGTCGAGCCGTTCCGGATGACGAGCGCCGAGGAGCGCCAGGACAGGCTCGAGGAGGCGGGCTACAACCTCTTCAACCTCCACTCCGACGATGTCCTGATCGACCTGCTCACCGATTCCGGTACCGGGGCGATGAGCAGCGAGCAGTGGGCCGGCATCCAGCGCGGCGACGAGAGCTACGCCGGCTCGCCGTCGTGGTACCGATTCCTGGAGGCCGTCCTCGAGCTCTTCCCGTTCCGGCACGTGATTCCGACCCACCAGGGCCGCGCGGCAGAGAAGATCCTTTTCGCGGTGGCGGGCGGCCCCGGCAGGGTCGTCCCCTCGAACACCCTGTTCGACACGACCCGGGCGAACGTCGAGTTCACCGGGGCACAGGGGGTCGACGTCGTCATCCCCGAAGGGCGTCGACCCTCGGCGCTCCACCCGTTCAAGGGCAACGTCGACCTCGAGGCGCTGGAGCGTCTCATCTCCGAGGTGGGCGCCGAGCGGATCCCCCTGGTGATGGTGACCGTGACCAACAACTCCGGAGGTGGCCAACCGGTCTCGATGGAGAACCTGCGCGCAGTCCGCGCCGTCTGTGACCGATATCGGCTGCCGCTCTTCCTGGACGCCTGCCGATTCGCCGAGAACGCGTGGTTCATCAAGCAGCGCGAGGACGGCTACGCCGACAGGGCGATCCCCGACATCGTGCGCGAGATGGCATCCCTGGCCGATGGGATGACGATGAGCGCCAAGAAGGACGCGCTGGTCAACATCGGTGGCTGGCTGGCCCTCAACGACGACCGATGGGCCGACCAGGCGCGCAACCTCCTGATCCTGACCGAGGGCTTTCCCACGTACGGGGGTCTCGCCGGGCGTGACCTGGAGGCGATCGCCCAGGGCCTTCGCGAGGTCGTGCAGGAGGACTACCTTCGCTACCGGATCCGCTCGACCGCCTATCTCGGGGATGCGCTGGCGGCGGCCGGCGTCCCGGTCGTGCAGCCGATCGGTGGCCACGCGGTGTACCTCGATGCAGCTGCGCTGCTGCCGCACATCCCACCGCTCGAGTATCCCGGCCAGTCGCTGGCGGTGACGCTCTACCGCGAGGGTGGGATCCGCGGCTGCGAGATCGGCAGCGTCATGTTCGGGCGGCACCCCGACGGCTCGGAGTCGCCGGCGGCCATGGAGCTCGTGCGGCTTGCCATCCCGCGGCGCGTCTACACCCAGAGCCACATCGATTACGTGATCGAGGTCGTTCGCTCGGTTGCCGATGCCGCCGAGCACCTGCGCGGCATGCGCATCGTCGCCCAGCCTCCGACGCTGCGGCACTTCACCGCCCGCTTCGAGCCGCTGGCGACCTAGCCGCCGGCGGGGAAACGGGCCGCCGCCGATCGCCGCCGCGCTTAGGATGGCGCGATGGATCGCCGCCGCCTGACCTTGACCGCCGTGGTGCTCGCCTCGGCGATCGTCTTCCTGGACTCGACGATCGTCAACGTCGCGCTGCCGCGCATCGGGCGGGAGCTGCCGGTCAGCTTCGTCGGCGTGCTCGAGGGCCAGTCCTACGTCGTCAATGGCTACCTGCTCACACTCTCCGCGCTGCTGATCCTCTCAGGCGCGCTCGCGGACCGATATGGTCGCAAGCGGCTGTTCCTCGTCGGGCTGGTCGGGTTCGGCATCACCTCGGTCCTGTGCGGGCTGGCGCAGTCGATGGAGATGCTGATCGGGTTCCGACTGGTGCAGGGCGCCTTCGGGGCGCTCCTGGTCCCGACCTCGCTGGCCATCATCAACGCCACGTTCGAGGGGGCCGAGCTGGGGCGCGCCTTCGGCATCTGGGCCGCGGCATCGTCGGCGACCACGGTCATCGGGCCACTGGTCGGTGGCTTCCTGGTCGACACCATCGGCTGGCGGGTCGCCTTCCTGATCAACGCGCCCCTCGTGGCGGGGGCGGTGCTGCTGGCGCTCACCCAGCTCCCCGAGAGCCGCGACGAGCACGCGTCGTCACGGTTCGACTGGCTGGGAGCAGCGGTGATCGCCATCGCCGTCGGCGGACTGGCCTACGGGGCGATCCGCGGGCAGGAGCGCAACTGGGCTGACCTGTCGGCCTGGATCGGGCTGGGCATCGGCGCGCTGGCGACGGTGCTGATCGTGCCGCTCATGCGGCTGCGAAGCGACCCGCTGGTGCCACCGAGCCTCTTCCGGTCACGGAACTTCACGGTCACGAACATCTCCACGTTCCTGGTCTACGGCGCGCTCTACTCGTTCAGCGCGTTCATGGCGATCTATCTGCAGGGCACGCTGGGCTACACGGCGGCAGCCTCGGGGGCCACGGGCCTTCCGATCGGGATCCTGCTGGCGGTCTTTTCGACGACGGTCGGCACATATGCCGGCCGCGTCGGACCGCGCTCCTTCATGGCTGCAGGGCCGTTCATCATGGGCGCAGGCCTGCTGTGGCTGGCACGCGTACCGGCCGACAGCCAACCCTGGCGTGCCAGTCTGTCCGACCCGGGCTCACTCGTCCCACCGCTGAGCGTGGTGATCGACCTGGTTCCCGCACTACTCCTGTTCGCGGTCGGCATCACCCTGCTGGTCGCTCCACTGACCACCGCACTAATGACCTCGGTTCCGACGCGAAACTCCGGGCTCGCCTCGGCGATCAACAACGCGATCTCGCGGATCGGGCCGCTCCTCGCGGGCGCGCTGATCTTCATCGTGGTCACTGCCGGCTTCTACGGATCGCTGGCCGCCAGGGTCCCGGCGCTGGATACCGGCTCGACCGCGGTGCGGGCCCGCATCCAGCCCCTCAATCCGCCCCGCGCGGGGGTGCCACCGTCACAGGTCGAGGCCGCCAGGCAGGCATCGACCGATGCCTTCCACCTGGCCATGCTCATCGCCGCGCTGCTATGCATCTCGGGTGGCATCGTCAACGCGGTGGGCATCCGCAACCCGCGGCTCGCTGCGGCCGAGGTGACACCCGCGTCCGCGAGCACCACGGCGGGGTGAGGGTGATCCCGCCGACCCGAGCGTTCCAGTCGGAGCGCCTCCTCTATCATCGGTCGATGCACGGCAACCATGGACGAGTCGAGGGTCTCCACCTTCACGCCGGTCGCGGAGAGCCGATGCGGGTCGTCGACGAGGTTCGGGCCGATGCCGGCCGCGGCATCGCGGGCGACCGGATGTACGGCCTGGGAATCGCCGGGACGCACATCACGCTCATCGGCGCAGAGTCGATCGATGCCATGGTCGAGGCGACCGCCATCCCCCTCCAGCCCTCGGAGACACGCCGCAACGTGCTGACCCGCGGCGTCGACCTCGACGCGCTCGTCGGCCGCCGCTTCCGTGTCGGCGAGGCGATCTGCCGCGGCGTCAAGGAGTGCACGCCGTGCAACCACCTCGAGTCCCTGACGCGGCCAGGGGTACGCGCCGGCCTGGCGACGCACGGCGGCGGAGGGCTCCGCGCAGACGTCCTGCAGGGCGGGTCGATTCGCATCGGCGACGCGGTGGAGGTCCTCGACGAAGCCGCGCTGCCCATCGGAGTGAATGCCCGACCCGGCGCCTGAGCGATTGACCCCGGTTGCCCACCGTGCGGGCCTCTTTGGTCCCGACAGCGCATCGTGGCGCATCGACCGGGAGGTGATGGTCCTGGCCGGTGGAACCTGTGCACTGCTCATGCAGCTGGCCCACCCCGCGGTGGCGGCCGGCGTTGCCGAGCACTCGAACTTTCGCGACGACCCCTTTGCACGGCTGCGCCGCACGCTGAGCGCCAGCTTCAGCGTGGTGTTCGGAAGCGCTCCGCGCGCCGAGCGGGCGCTGGCGGGGATCAACGCGGTGCATCGATCGATCAGCGGGGTCATCCCGGAGACCGGAGCGACCTACGATGCGCGGGATCCCATGCTGCTGCTCTGGGTGCATGCCACCCTGGTCGACACCGCCATCCGCGTCTACGACCGCTTCGTCGCGCCGCTTTCGCCCGGGGAGCGCCAGCGATATCACGACGAGTCGCGTCTCGTCGCCCGCTCGCTGGGGGTGCCGCCGGAGCTCATTCCGGCCACGCTCGACGAGCTCCGAAGTTGGATGGCCGATCGGATCCGGTGCGGCGACGTGTGGGTCACCCCCACCGCGCGCAGCCTGGCGCCGTCGGTGCTCTACCCGGCCCGGCTCCCGCCGCGGTTCGTATGGGATGCGGCGCACCTGGTCTCGCTCAGCGTCATGCCGCCCGCGATCCGGAGCGACTTTGGGCTGACCTGGAACGCTCGGCGCGCAGCAGGGGCGGAACGGCTCGCCGGCGCCACGCGCGCCGTGCTGCCCCTGCTGCCGGCTCCGCTGCGGTTCGTGCCGCAGTACCGAACCGCAGTGCGGCGCGCCGCTGGTCGGTAGTGCCTGCTGGTCGGTAGTGCCTGCCGGTCGGTAGTCTCCGCCGGTCGCCCCCGCTGACCGACAACCCAGCGGCGGGTATCATGGCCCCGCCCGCGAGCCACCGCGCTCCTCTGCCGTGGTTGCTGCGCGCCCTGCGGCTCGGCGTGGCGGAGGACGTTTGACCGGATTCACCAGGCTCGCATGGGCGACCGTTGCCGCGACCTTCGTGCTCGTCGTGGTAGGGGTCGTGGTTCGCTCCACCGGCTCCGGCCTCGGCTGTCCGGAGTGGCCGACCTGCCATGGCAGCTGGGTACCGCCCTTCAACGACCCGCACGCCATCATCGAGTGGTCGCATCGGACCACTGCGGCGATCGTGGGCTTCCTTACGCTCGGCGTCGCGGTCGCCGCGCTTATCGGCCACCGCGGCCGCCCGTCGGTGTTGTGGCCCTCGGTGGCGGCGTTCTTCCTGGTCGTTTTCCAGGCGCTCCTCGGCAAGGTGACGGTGGAGAGCGACCTGGCCGGTGAGATCGTCACCGCGCACCTGGGGACCGCCATGGCGCTCTTGGCGCTGGTGCTGTACGTCGCGCTGCGCAGCGGCTACCCCGCGGTCCTCGCGCGCCGAGGCAGCATCGACCGATTCACCGCGTTGACCGCGGTCACCGCCGGAGCCACCTACCTGCTCTTGCTGCTCGGCTCGCACGTGACGGCCACCGGAACCGCGCTCGCCTTCCCCGACTGGCCGCTGATGAGCGGTACCCTCCTGCCGCGGCTCACTGAGCTGACGGCTCCGCACGCCGTCCATCGATGGGCGGCCATCCTCGTCGGCCTGCTGGTGGCGGCCACCGCCCTGGCGGCGCTCCGCAGCCTGCGCGATGACCGCACCATGGTGTCGCTCGCCGTCGGCGCCGCGGTCCTGTACATCGTTCAGGCGGTCGTCGGCGGCCTCCAGGTCTTCACCCGCCTGGCGGCCTGGACCCAGGTGCTGCACCTCGCTCTGGGAGCGGCGATCTGGGGCCTTCTGGTCAGCCTCTTGATCGTGAGTGCGTACCGCCCCCGGATGGCGGCCCGGGCCGCTGACGAGCACCGGCCGGCGTCGTCGCGGCGCTCCTCGGTCGCCGGGCAGCTGCAGGCCTACGTGGCGCTCACCAAGCCGCGCATCATCGAGCTGCTGTTGGTGACCACCGTGCCGACCATGGTGCTGGCACAGGGCGGGCTGCCATCGGTGTGGTTGATGCTCGCAGTCGTCATAGGCGGCACGCTGGCGGCGGGAGGGGCGAACGCCATCAACCAGTTCGTCGACCGCGACATCGACGACGTCATGCGCCGAACGCGCCACCGGCCGCTGCCGCGCCGCGCCGTTGGCCCGCGGCAGGCGCTGATCTTCGGCGTCACGTTGAGCGTCGTGGCCTTCGCGTGGCTGGCCGTCGCGGTCAACCTGCTGTCGGCGCTGCTCGCGTCCAGCGCGATCGTGTTCTACGTGTTCGTGTACACCATCTGGCTCAAGCGCACGACGCCGCAGAACATCGTCATCGGCGGAGCCGCCGGCTGCGTGCCGGTGCTGGTTGCCTGGGCGGCGGTGACCGGCACGGTCGGTGTTCCGGCGCTGGTCCTGTTCGCCATCGTCTTCTACTGGACGCCGCCGCATTTCTGGGCGCTCGCGCTCCGCTATCGGGGCGACTACGCCGCAGCCGGAGTACCGATGTTGCCCGTCGTGCGCGGTGAGCTCGAGACCGCCCGCCAGATCCTCCTCTACTCGGTCCTGCTGGTGATCGTCAGCCTCCTCCTCTTCCCGGCCGCCGGAATGGGACTGATCTACCTGGTCGCCGCCGTCGTGCTGGGCGCGCTATTCCTCTTGAATGCCGTGCGGCTTCGCCTGGCGCTCGGCGGCGGACCCGCCGCGATCCGGCTGTTTCGCTATTCGATCAGCTACCTGACCCTGCTCTTCGGCGCGGTGGCGCTCGACTCGATCTTCCGACTCCCGCTGCGCTGAGGCGGCCTGCGTCGCGGCCGCTCGTCGGGCCGCCTCCTCGGCGTCGAGACGCGCATCGAGGCGCACCGTGCGCTTGTCCTCGTACCGCATCCACCCGGCGATGACGACCACCATCCCGGCCAGGAAGGCGAGGTCGCCGAAGACCCACATGATCACACCGCCCAGGCGCTGGTCGTCGAGGACGGAAGGTCCCCAGCTCCGCAGGTTGCTGGCGTAGTGCGGATACAGAACCCGGTCGGCACTGAGCAGGGCGACGCCCAGGAAGCTGTTCTGCGGCATCGCCAGGAACAGGTAGAGCAGCCGCACCGGGTGGGGCAGCCGCCACGGCGAGGGATCGGCGCCGATCACCGGCCACCAGAACAGGAGCGCCGCGGCCATGAACGTCCCGTGCTGGAGGTAGTGCAGCGGCACGCTCTCCAGCGCGTCGTTGTACAGGCTGGTGAAGTGCCAGCCCCAGTTCACACCCGCAAACAGCAGCCACGCGACGACCGGGAAGGCGAGGACATGCACGGCCCGGCTCTGGAGCACCCGCAGCAGCCCCCGGCGGACCGATGGCGAGGCGGCGCGCAGGCTGAGGGTGATTGGCGCGCCGACCAGCAGCAGCGGCGCGGCCACCAGCTCGAGGAGCATGTGCTGTCCCATGTGGACCGCGAAGAGCTGCCCCTCGTAGGCTTCTATCGGCGACGTCAGCGCCAGGAGCACCGCGCCCAGGCCGGCGAGGAACGCCACCGCGCGGCCGCGCGGAACCCGGTTGCGCGGGTGTCGGGTGTTGACGCGACGCACCGCCCACAGGTAGACCGCCGCGACCACGGCCACGCCCAGGATCGGGAGCGGCTCCGGCCGCCAGGCGAACAGCGTGGCCGGGATGGAGGGTGCCGGAGCTCCTCCGGACCCGTGAGCCAGCGAGCCGGACGGAAGCCCGAAGAGGCTGACGAGGGCAAGGAGCGCCGGCGGCAGCCCGCGGCGGAGGTAGGAGAGCGCCACCTCCGCATTGTGTGCCGCGCGGGGCGGCAACGCTGCGCTCGCCGGGCAGCATCGGTACAATGCGGCCGTGCCGCGTCAGTCCGGCTGCGCGGTGCCCACCCGTCGAGCTTCGAGACCTCCCGGACGGGGCAGCTGCCCGCCCGGCCGTGCGACCCGTGAGGAGCCTCCAGAGATCAGCCTGATGCGTCGATTTGCCGCCGGAACCCGGGTTCGAAGCGTGCTGCGCGTTGCTGCCCCGCTCGTGCTCATCTTCCTGCTCGGCGGCTGCCTGATGCCGCCCACCCCGGAGACCACGCAGGCGCGCGACGTCTTCAACCTCTACATCCTGGTTCTCGCGCTCGGCACGGTCGTCTTCGTGGCAGTCGAGGGCATGATCGTGTACTCGATCTTCCGCTACCGCCGCCGCGACGATCGGCTCCCCCGCCAGATTCACGGCAACACCGTGGTGGAGATCATCTGGACCGCCATCCCGACCGTCATCGTGCTGATCCTGTTCACCTTCAGCACGCTGACTCTGGCGCGCACCGAGGCCAAGGCCCAGAACCCGCTGACCATCGAGGTCGACGGGTTCCAGTGGCAGTGGACCTTCCGCTACCTGGACGCCAACTACACGGTCACCGGGACGCCCACCAACCCGCCGGTGATGGGCCTGCCCGTCAACCAGCCGATTCGGCTGATCCTGAAATCGAACGACGTGATCCACTCCTTCTACGTGCCGCACTTCCTGGTCAAGCGCGACGTCATCCCCTTCCCTCCAGGACAGCCGCTCAATCAGCTGGAGTTCACGATCACCGATGAGGGCACCTACGCCGGCCAATGCGCCGAGTTCTGCGGCGACCTCCACGCCCGCATGACCTTTACCGTCCAGGCGATGTCGAACGCGAAGTACCAGCAGTGGCTTGCCGATGCCAAGGCCGGCAAGTCGCCGCCACCTGCGGCATCGGTCGCGCCAGGGGCCGCAGAGGTGAAGCTGGTGGCCAAGGGCATCGCGTTCGACCAGCAGAAGCTCGAGGTGCCCGCCAACCAGGCCTTCAGCCTGACCCTCGACAACCAGGACACCGTGCAGCACAACGTGTCGATATCCAAGGGCCAGCAGGTGCTGTTCCGAGGCGAGCTGGTGGCCGGCGGCAAGTCGATCAAGTACCAGGTTCCGGCGCTGCCGCCGGGCGACTATGTGTTCCAGTGCGACGTGCACCCGATCCCGGCCATGACCGGCACGATCACCGCGAAGTAGCCCAAGCGAGGACACGATGGCAACCACCACCCTCAGCCCCCGCGCCGAAAGCTATCGACGGTCGTGGGTGCTCGACTGGCTGACCACGGTCGACCACAAGAAGATCGGGATCCTGTACATCCTCAACAGCTTCTTGTTCTTCTTCGCCGCCGGCATCCTCGCCTTGGTGGTGCGCTCCGAGCTCGCCGTCCCGGGACTGCAGTTCCTCGACGAGCGGACCTACAACGAGGCCTTCACGATGCACGGGACGATCATGATCTTCCTGTTCGTCGTCCCGGTCCTGGCGGGCTTCGCCAACTACATCGTGCCGCTCCAGATCGGCGCGCCGGACATGGCCTTCCCGCGCATCAATGCGCTCAGCTTCTGGCTCCTGCCTCTGGGCGGCCTGCTCATCTTCTCCGGGTACCTGTTCGGCGGCGCGGCGGCGGAGGGCTGGACCAGCTACAACCCGCTGAGCAACAAGACCTATGCACCGGGCGTCGGGACCGACCTGTGGATCATCGGCCTGACCCTGGTGGGGACCGCCTCGATCCTGGGGGCGGTGAACTTCATCGCCACCATCTTCAAGATGCGGGCGCCGGGCATGACGCTGTTCAGGATGCCGATCTTCGTCTGGACGGTGCTCGTGACCGCCACGCTGATCCTGCTCGCCACGCCGGTCCTGACCGCCGGGCTGATCATGCTGTTCATCGACCGCAACTACGGCGGGAGCTTCTTCGAGCCCGCCGCCGGCGGCAACCCGATCCTATGGCAGCACATCTTCTGGTTCTTCGGCCACCCGGAGGTGTACATCGTCATCCTGCCGGCGATGGGCGTGGTGAGCGAGATCCTGCCGGTCTTCAGCCGCAAGCCGCTGTTCGGCTACAAGGCGTTCGTGTTCGCCACGATCGGCATCGGTCTGCTCAGCTTCAGCGTCTGGGCGCACCACATGTTCACAACGGGCGTCGTGTTCCTGCCGTTCTTCACCTTCATGACCGCCCTGATCGCGGTCCCCACGGGGGTGAAGATGTTCAACTGGCTGGCGACCATGTGGCGCGGAGCGCTGGTCTTCACCACCCCGATGCTGTTCGCGATCGGTTTCATCAGCATGTTCCTGATCGGCGGGATCAGCGGCGTGGTGCTCGCCTCGGCGCCGATCGACTTCCACCTGCAGGACACCTACTTCGTGGTAGCCCACCTGCACTACGTGTTCTTTGGCGGCAGCGTCTTCGGGGTCTTTGCGGCGACCTATTTCTGGTTCCCCAAGATGACCGGACGGCGGCTCAACGAGCGGCTCGGCAAGATCCACTTCTGGCTCCACTTCATCGGCTTCAACCTCGCCTTCTTCCCGATGCACTCGCTCGGCATCCTGGGGATGCCGCGCCGGATCGCGGACTACTCGCCGAATGCGGGCTGGACGATCTACAACCTGATCTCCACGTTTGGCGCGTTCGTGATCGCGATCAGCATCGTGCCGTTCCTGATCAACGTGGTCGCAACCCTGATCAACGGTGAACGAGTCGGCGACGACCCTTGGGAGGCAAACACGCTGGAGTGGGCAACCACCTCGCCGCCTCCGCCCTACAACTTCGACCGCCTGCCGCCGGTCCGCAGCGAGCGGCCGGTCTTCGACCTGCGCCACCGACACGTCGATGAGCCCGGGCACGCGATCGTGGCCGAGACGGAGGTGCGGCCGTGACCGCGCAGACGCCCTCGGCCGCGCCCGCAGGAGTGCAGCCGCTGGTTGCCGAGCGTCGCGAGGCGGGGATGCCCACTCCGCTGGTGGGCATGCTGCTGTTCATCGCCAGCGAGGTGATGTTCTTCGGCGGCCTGTTCGCCGCCTACTTCAACAGCCGCGCCACCCACCAGGGTCCGTGGGGACCGCCGCACCCGGCGCCCGAGCTGGAGATCCTGCCGGTTGCCCTTCCGATCACCATCATCCTGATCGCCTCGAGCTTCACCATGCAGTTCGGCGTATGGGCTATTCGCCGCGGCGACACCCGCAAGCTGAAGCTGTGGACGGCGGTCACGCTGCTGCTCGGCGTCGTGTTCCTGATCGGGCAGCTGTACGACTACTCGCAGCTCGGCTTCGGCATCAGCGATGGCATCTTCGGCACCACGTTCTACACCCTGACCGGCTTCCACGGGGCGCACGTCTTCGGCGGCGCGGTGGGACTCACGATCCTGCTCGCCCGATCCGTCCAGGGCCAGTTCAGCGCGCGGAACCATGTTGCGGTCGAGGCGATCAGCATGTACTGGCACTTCGTCGACGTGGTCTGGATCGCGCTTTTCACAACCTTGTACTTCCTGCGGTAGCGCGGAGGACCGCCGATGACCGATACCGCACTCGGCTATCTGCTGCTCGGGGTCGCGATCGTCTTCGTGCTCGGCCTTATCTTTGCGGTCGTGTCCCGCAGCCGTCCGGGAGGGAGCGGTACGCTCACGCCTCCGCGCGGGGTGCATCTTCCCAACCCCAGCCTGCTCCCGGCAGTCTTGGCGGTGGGTGGGACGCTCATCGGGGCGGGGCTCGCGTTCCACCCCAAGGGACAGTTGGCCAATTGGTTCGTGGCGGTTCCCGGAGCGCTGATCTTCATCGCCACCGCGGTCGCGTGGGTGCGCGCCGCGGGCCACGAGTGGGACGAGGCTGAGCGCTCGCTCCACGATGACCCGCACCGGCATTAGCGGCGTGGTCCATGCCGAAGGCGGGGAACCGATGGTCACGGCGCGGCCCAAGCTCGGCTTCGTCGCCGGCTCTCACCTGCCGCGCCTCTACCTGGTGGTCACCGCCGTCCTCCCGCTCGTCCTGCTCGTGATCCTGGTCGCGTCGCTCGTCTCCCGGGCCGGGCTGCTGGCCAGCGGGCCGCGCATCGGAGCGCCCGCTCCCCAGTTCGCGGTCGCGGATCTCGACGGCAACCCGATCCGCCTCGCCGATTTGCGGGGCAGGCCGGTGATAGTCAACTTCTGGGCGTCGTGGTGCGGGCCGTGCGTCGAGGAATTCCCCCTGCTGCAGTCGGCACTCGAGGCACATCGCGCCCAGGGGCTGGCGGTGGTTGGCGTCATCTACAACGACCGGTCCGAGTCGGCGCGGCAGTTCATCGCTCGCATGCGCGCCACGTGGCCATCCGCGATGGATCCCGCCGGCGGCCTGGCGAAGGACTACAACATCTACGGCCCACCGGAGTCGTTTTTCATCGATCGCAATGGGACGCTGGTCGGGCACCAGATCGGACAGCTCTCCGTCCGCGACCTGGACCGGCAGCTCTCCGCCATCCTCAGCAAGGAGCCGTGATGCAGCCCAACCTGCCCGCCACCCGCGACGAGGCGCCGCTCGTCGTGGCCGATCGCAACGCAGAGGAAGGGTTCGAGTCGCACGCCGCCCAGCGGCCGGAGCAGCACCAGAACCTGGGCGTCGCGCTGCTGCCGCTGGCGCTGATCGCCTTCATCGTGCTGGCGTTCATCGCCGCCGCCTGGACCTTCCTGGCCGCCGGGAAGGCGTAACACGGCCATTCCGACCAATGCGATCGAGGTCCGGGGCCTGACGAAAGCCTACGGCTCGGTGGAGGCGGTGCGCGGCATCGACTTCTCGGTGCGAGCGGGCGAAGTCTTCGCGCTGCTCGGCCCCAACGGGGCGGGCAAGACCACAACCGTGGAGATCCTGGAGGGCTATCGCCGCCGGGACGCGGGGCTGGTGAATGTGCTGGGGCACGACCCGGCACGCCACGAGCGCGACTTCCGCGAACGGATCGGGCTGGTGTTGCAGTCGACGGGGATCCAGCACTACCTGACCGTGCGCGAAACCGTCTCGCTGTACGCCGGCTACTATCCCCGGCCGCGCGACGTGGACGAGGTCATCGAGCTCGCCGATCTCACCGAGTCCAGGGATCGGCGCGTCGGGCAGTTGAGTGGGGGGCAGCGCCGCCGGGTGGACCTGGCGGTGGCGCTCGCCGGGGACCCTGAGCTCCTCTTCCTCGACGAGCCGACCACCGGTTTCGACCCCTCCGCGCGGCGTCAGGCATGGGAGATCGTGCAGGGGCTCGCCCGGCTGGGCAAGACCATCCTGCTCACCACCCACTTCATGGACGAGGCGCAGGTGCTCGCCGACCGGGTGGCGGTCATGGCCAGCGGAAAGATCGTGGCCGAAGGGCCGCCGGATACCATCGGCCAGCGCGGGCGCGGCGTGACCACCGTCCGCTTCTCGCTGCCCGACGGCTCGGAGCTGCCGGCTCGGTTCGGCGCGCGCACGACGGAGGCAGGTTACGAGCTGGAGATCCACTCGGCGACGCGGGCGCTCCATGAGCTGACCAGTTGGGCGCTCTCCGCCGACGTGGAGCTGCTCGGCCTCGAGGTCATGCGCCCCTCGCTGGAAGATGCCTACCTGGAGCTGACCGGGAGTGCCGAGCGGTGAGCGGCGGCATCGGTCTGGCCCTTCGGCAGGTCCGCTATGAGAACCGGGCCTTCTGGCGCAACCCGGCGGCGGCCTTCTTCACCTTCGTATTCCCGCTGATGTTCATGGTCATCTTCAACGTCCTGTTCGGGGGGCTCGGCCGGGGGACCTCCAGCGCCTCGCAGTTCTACACCCCGACTTTGATCGTCTTCAGCGTGATCACCGCGACGTTCACCAACATCGCGATGAGCGTCACCATGGCCCGCGACGAGGGCGTCCTGAAGCGCGTGCGCGGGACGCCGCTGCCGGCCTGGGCCTTCCTGGCGGGTCGCGTGCTGCACGCGATCCTGATCGCGGCGCTGCTGGTGATGATCATCTCCGCCTTTGGCGCAATCCTCTATCAGGTCCGCTTCCCCTGGGAGCGGCTGCCCGCGGTGGTGGCCACACTTGCGGTCGGCGCAGCCACCTTCTCCAGCCTGGGGCTGGCGCTGACCGGCGTAATTCCGAACGGCGATGCAGCCCCGGCGGTGGTGAATGCCACGATCCTGCCGCTCGAGTTCATCAGCAACATCTTCATCGACATGCGCCAGGCGCCCGGCTGGCTGAACAGCGTGTCCGAGATCTTCCCGGTCCGTCATTTCGCGGATGCCATGCTCGGGCTCTGGAACCCGACGACCGCCGGCAACGGCTTTGCGCCCGGGGACCTGCTGGTGATCGCCGGCTGGGGGATCGCCGGCGTGCTGCTCGCGCTTCGCTTCTTCTCATGGGAGCCGCGGATCTCGTGAGCCGATCCCCAGCGGCGCCGCGCTCGGGCCGGAGAGGGGTTGCAGTCGATCCGGCTGGTCGGCTGCCGGACGGTGTGCGCCGCAGGCCCGCGGGCGTACGATGCGTCGGTCCATAGCAGTGCAGGAGAACGCTTGATGCCCCGCAGACCGGTCCGTTTCCTGGTGGTGACGATCCTCTGCCTGTCGGTCGCCGCCTGCGGCGGCTCGGGTTCTGGGGCCGGCGCGGGTGGCGGAAAGGCGAACCTGCATCTGCTGGTGGTCAACAGCTCCCAGTCGCCGGTCACCGTCACCTACAGCGGTGGCGAGCCGCTGTCGACCAGCCAGGACAAGCCGAAGGTCGAGAAGTGCACCGCGGCCCGGCTCGACTACCTGCTGAAAGACCCGTTCCAGGTCAGCGTCGATGGCAAGCAGGTCTTCGACTCGAGCAGCCTTCCGGCCGGCCTGCCGCAGGGCGGCGCGACGGACGTGACCCTGGGCATGACGGTCGCCAAGGACGGCAAGACCACGGTCGATCAACCGATTGGCGTCGGCAAGGACATCACCAAGCCGGCTGCGCTGGGGATCTGCTACTGACCGATGCCACCGGCCGCGGTCAGCGCCCGGTGGTGGCCTCCAGCGGCGACGGATAGCGACGCGCGACGTACTCGTCGAGGATGGCGAGGAACTCAGGCACGATCGCTTCCCCGCGGAGCGTGGTGCGCAGCCGTCCATCCACGAAGACGGGCGCCACCGGCTCCTCGAACGTGCCGGGCAGGCTGATGCCGATGTCGGCATGCTTGCTCTCCCCGGGTCCGTTGACGACGCAGCCCATCACCGCCACTCGCAGCTCCTCGACCCCCGGATGCGTCTCGCGCCAGGCAGGCATCTGCTCGCGGAGATAGGCCTGGATGTCGCGCGCCATCTCCTGGAAGAAGCTGCTCGTGGTCCGGCCGCAACCCGGGCACGCGCTGACCTGCGGCACGAACGAGCGCAGCCCCATCGACTGCAATACCTGCTGAGAGATGAGCACCTCCTCCGTCCGGTCGCCCCCGGGCGCGGGGGTGAGCGACACGCGGATGGTGTCGCCGATTCCGGCCTGCAGCAGGATGGCGAGCCCCGCGGTCGAGGTCACGATCCCCTTCATGCCCATCCCTGCCTCGGTGAGGCCAAGATGGAGGGGATAGTCGCAGCGCTCGGCGAGCCGCCGGTAGACCTCGACCAGGTCCTGGACGTTGCTCACCTTGGCGGACAGCACGATCCGGTCATGCCCCAGGCCGGTTTCCTCGGCGAGCTGGGCAGAGCGGAGAGCAGACGCGACCATCGCCTCGATCATCACGTCTCCGGAATCATGCGGATCCACCGATGCCGCGTTGGCGTCCATCATCTCGGTCAACAGCTGCTGATCGAGCGATCCCCAGTTCACGCCGATCCGGACCGGTCGGTCGTTGCGCACCGCGACCTCGACGATCTGGCGGAACTGCTCATCCCGGCGCTTGGTGCCCACGTTCCCCGGGTTGATGCGGTACTTGGCCAGGGCCACCGCGCAGTCGGGGTACCTGGTCAGCAGCAGGTGACCGTTGTAGTGGAAGTCGCCGATCAGCGGGACGCCCACTCCCAGCCGATCCAGCTTCTCCCGGATGACGGGGACCGCCCGCGCAGCCGCGTCGTTGTTGACCGTGATGCGCACCAGCTCACTGCCGGCGTGGGCGAGCTGGGCGACCTGGATGGCGGTGGCGTCGGGGTCAGCGGTGTCGGTGTTGGTCATCGACTGGACCACGATCGGGTGGTCACTGCCGATCGGCACGCCGCCAACCAGCACGGTCGGTGTCCGACGGCGTTGTACGAGAGTCATCGGGCTGATAGTACGGACTTCCACCGGGGGCGGCACGTGGCGTGCATCGCAGGCCCGTCGCGATGACCAAGGCTGCAGTGTGCGCATTCCCGCAGGGGAGGTACTCGACCGCGATGTCGCCGGCGGTCTGGATCGTCGAGGATGAGCCCGCCGCGGCTCAGCTCGCCGCCGACCTGTGCACCGGGATCGGTGCCGAGCCGAGCCTGTTCGGCTCCGCGCTCCCGTTCCTGCGCGCCTTCCGGGAGATCAGCACGCCGGCGGCGATAGTGCTCGATTGGCGCCTCGAGCATGAGCTCAGCGCGGCGCTGTTCATGGCGACCCGCCACCGCTTCCCTGAGCTTCCGGTGATCTACTGGACCGGGAGCGGCGCCTCTGCGCTGCCCTCGATGGTGCGCGACGACCCGCACACCTGCGTCGTGGACAAGGCCCAAGGCAGCCGACCCTTCGAGCGCGCGCTGCGCTGGGCGCTCGACCTGTATGCCGAGGCGGCGTCACAGGCGAACCCGCCAAACCCTCACACGGAGGCTGACCGATGATGCGAGACATGTTCAACGTGCCCAAGGACCCACACCCCGACGAGCCCGATGAGCTGACGCCCGACACGCTGCCGCTCGACGACATCGAGCGAACCCACCGCGCCGTCGAGCCGCAGCCGGGGAGCGGGCCCGAGGGTGGTTCGACCCCCGCGGAGGAATCGGCGGAGAAGGACCTCGATGAGCCGGGGGCGGCGGGGCGCACGCCCAGACCCTGATCGCGCCGGACTGCGCGACCGCAGCCGCGAGAGCCGAACCGGAGCGGGCCGTGCGGAGTCGCGAGAGCTAGCCGGAGTAGCGGCCCAGCAGCAGGGCGGCGTTGAGCCCCCCGAACCCGAACGACGTCGAAAGCGCCACCTGGACCCGCTGGCGACACGCGGCGGTCAACAGGTTGAGCTCGAGCGAGCGGTCCGGGTGGTCCAGGTTGCAGGTACCGGGGAGCAGGCCGTCGGCGAGCGCGAGACTGGTGATAGCGGCCTCGATCGCGCCGCTAGCGCCGAGCGCGTGTCCATGGAGGCCCTTGGTGCCCGAGACGGGAACATCGCGCGCGCGTGGCCCCAGCGCCCGGTGCAGCGCTCGCGCTTCGGCCGGCTCGTTGAGCGTGGTCCCCGACGCATGGGCGTTGACGTAGCCCACGGCTCCGGCCTCGAGGCCCGCGTCGGCGAGCGCGAGACGAACCGCCCGGGCCGCATCCCGTCCGTCGGGGCGCGGCGCCGTCATGTGGTAGGCGTCGGTGGAGGCGCCGAAGCCGAGGACCTCGGCGATGATCGGGGCGCCGCGCCGCTCGGCCCCGGAACGCTCCTCCAAGGCGAGGATCGCGGCACCCTCGGCCATCACGAAGCCGTCACGCGCCAGATCAAAGGGCCGCGACGCCGCTACGGGGTCGTCGTTGCGCTGGGATAGCACGCGGATCATGGCAAATGCCCCGAACGTCAGCGGCGCCAGCGGTGCCTCGGCCCCGCCGGCCAGCGCCGCGTCGAGGCTGCCATCGCGGATGGCATGGAACGCCTGACCGATGGCCATCGCTCCCGACGCGCACGAATTCGCGTTGCCGACCGCGGGACCGGTGATCCCCAGGTCGATGGCCACGTTGCTCGCCCCGGCGCCGCCGAACACGGCGAGCGCCAGGGTCGGCGACACGCCGCGGATTCCTCGCCGGACGTAGGCGGCATGCTGCTCCTCGCCGTAGGCGACGCCGCCCAATGCCGAGCCGATGAAGATCCCGGTCCGCTCCGACCGCTCGTCGGCGAGCGGCAGGCGGCTGCTCTCGGCGGCGCCGCGTGCCGCTGCCACGGCGAGCTGGCTGAAGCGGTCGAGCCGCCGGGCGCGCCGGGCGTCGAGGTGGTCGGCCGGGACGAAGTCGTCGATCTGTGCGGCGATGCGCGATGGAAACGGCGACGCATCGAACCGATCGATGGCGCGCACCGCCGAAACGTTGCGCAGCACCCCGGCCCAGAGCCCCGCGGCGCCGTGACCGATTGGCGTGATGGCCCCGATCCCGGTGACCACCACGCGGCGTGGGGTCGCGGCTGTCCGGCTCATCGGTCTGCCTCGGTGATCCGCTTCATGTGGCGCAGGGTGCGCCCGGCGATCGGCTCGACGAACAGCGGGCCGATGATCCGCTCCGCCGCGAAGCGGCCGATGAGGGGCCAGCCCAGATCGAGATCGTGCTCGATGGAGACCTCCACCTCGCCCCCGCGCGGCTCGATCCGCCACGCGGCGCGCATGCCGCGCGTCACCCCCGCGGTGTGGCGGAACTCGATCTCGCCGCGCTCGGGCAACGGCCGCTGGATCGCCTCCCATCGCACCGGGATCGGGCCGCGCCGGGCACCCATCGCGAAGCGGCGCTCCCCCGGAGCGCCGGGTTGCGGCCGCACGTAGCGATAGTGGGGGAGCAGCTCCGGCCAGCGCTCCACGTCGCGCGCGAAGGCGAATACGCGCGCCGCCGGCGCCTCGACCGTGATGCGCAATCTGCTCTTCACGGGCGCAGCACGGACAACAGGGCGCGAGGAGCGAGCGCGTCCGTCGCGGGGCGCAGGTCCCCGAGCGCTGAGCCGAGCGTCCACGCGGTGGATGGCCGCGATGCCAGCCGTCGGGTGGCGTACGCGAGCAGCGGGGACGTGGCCAGCATGCCCTGGATGAGCCAGGTGAGCGCGTCCTTGGCGGCGAAGGCACGACGCCGTTCGGCCAGGTACGCGGCGGCCGGGTCGGTTGACAGCAGTGCCTCGGCGGCGGCCCGCGCGGAGCGCAGCGCCCGGTAGATGCCCTCGCCGGTGAACGGGTCGATGAAGCCGGCCGCGTCCCCGATCAGCAGCCATCCGGGGCCGGCGGCACGCGCGACGCGGTGACCGATCGGGGCCGAGCCGCGGATGGCGGTCAGGCGCTCCGACCCGGTCAATCGCCGTGCGACGGCGGGCAACGAAGCGATGGCCGCCTCGAAGGCAGCCACTGCGGGACGTGGGGCACGATCCAGCGGAAGCGCCATGCCGACGTTCATCTCTCCTCCCGGCGTGGGCGCCAGACCGATGTACAGGCGGTGTCCGATGTGCATCTCTCCGGACCGCTCCAGGCCCGCCACGCCGTCGTAGTGAGCCACCAGGCCGAGGCGTCGCGGGAAGGCGACTTTCCTCTCGACCCCCAGCAAGCGGCTGGTCAGCGAGCGGGCGCCGTCGGCGCAGATGACCTCGTCGGCACGGATCGCTCGACGGCGGCCGTTCCGGCGGCGGACCAGCGCGCCGGTCACCCGCCCACGGTCGCGCCCGGCCTCGGAGCGCAGCAGTTCGGCGAGCGCGGTCTCCTGGAGAAGGTGTGCTCCAGTGGCGGCGGCATGCCCGGCCAGCAGGGCATCGAACCGCTTCCGATCGAGGCCCCATGCGCTGCGCGGTGTCCCACGCCGCTCGTAGCGCAGGTCGAAGGCGGTGTCGCCCCTGATGATCCGCATGCCGTCCAGGGCCAGCGCCGCATCGGCCCAGGCATCCGGCACGAGGCCGAGTGCTGCGAGCTCCTCGGCGATGCGAGGGCTGGCGTATTCCGCGCAGGGCTTGTCGCGCGGGTGACGCTTCGACTCGAGCAGCGCGACACGCGCCCCGCGGCGGGCCAGGTGCGCGGCAACCGCCGACCCCGCGGGGCCGGCGCCCACCACCAGCGCGTCGTACCGGTCTGGGAGTGTCACGGGAATATGGGGATCGCCGCGGTGACGACTCGGGGCAGCCACGCGGCAGAGCGCGACACGACTTCCAGGCCCGCGGCCCGGATGAGCTCGTCGGTCTCCGCCAGGTTGTAGGCGCGCCGCGCCGACACGACCCCGTCGTGGCGGGTGTATCGGCTGCGCGCCACGGCCAGCACGGTCGCCGCGGTGATCACGAACGGGACGAGCCCGCGGCGCAGATCGTTGAGCACCACACCGTGGCGCGCGACGCGACCCAGCTCGGCCAGCAGCGCCACCGCCTGCGAGGGCTCCAGATGATGGATCACCAGCGAGATGTGCGCCACGCTGACCGATCCATCGGCGAGCGGCAGGCGCGTGCCGTCGGCGAGGAGCCACTCGACGTCGGGACGACCGCGCCCGCGGCGGATCGCCTCGGCCAGCACCTCGGGATGCCGGTCGACGCCGATCACCCGCCAACGCGCGGGTGGGCGGGCACCGTACCTCGCGAAAGCGCGCGCCATTTCCCCGCCGCCACAGCCGACGTCGAGGATCGTCGCGTCCCGGGCGCCATCGGTCAGCGCCTCGATGGCGGCGATGCTTGCAGAGGTCCCGCCCGGCAGCCGATTCAGCAGCGCCAGCTCGCGGAGGTTGGCCCGCAGCTCCGCGGCATCCAGGGGGCCACCGTCCAGCAGCTCGGCGGCGCGCGCGCGTCGGGCGAGCGGGTGCAGCGCATTGCTCAGCGACATGGAATCGGCATCGGTCGGGGCCGGCGCCCTCCGCTCACGGTCGTTGGACGGCGCCGGTGGCGCGCGTCGTCAGACGGTACGCGCAACGATACGCTCACCGGCCCGACGTGCAGTTCCCATAGGGTGGGCATCGGTCGGCTCGACGGCTTCGCTAGACTGAATGGATCATGACCGCCACGATCCCGCCCACCGAATCATCTTCCGCGCCACCGACCAGCGAGCGCCATCGCAAGCTGGCGATCATCGGTTCCGGCCCCGCGGGACTGACCGCGGCGCTGTACGCGGCGCGCGCGAACCTCGAGCCGATCGTGTTCGCCGGCAACGTCCCGCTCGGCCAGCTGATGATCACCAGCGATGTGGAGAACTACCCGGGGTTCCCCCAGGGCATCCAGGGACCGGAGCTGATGCAGCTCTTCCGTGACCAGGCCGGGCGCTTCGGCACCACGATCATCGACCGGGACGTGACCCGCGTCGACTTCGGACGGCGACCCTTTCGTCTCTGGGTCGGCGACGAGGAGCACAGTGCGGATGCGGTGATCGTCGCCACCGGTGCCTCCGCGCTGTGGCTGGGCCTCGAGAGCGAGGAGCGCCTGCGGGGTCGCGGCGTCAGCGCCTGCGCCACCTGCGACGGGTTCTTCTTCCGTGACCGCGAGATCGCGGTGGTGGGTGGTGGCGACACCGCACTGGAAGAGGCGCTGTTCCTGACCCGCTTCGCCTCGAAGGTGACGATCCTCGTCCGGCGGGACCAGTTCCGCGGCAGCAAGATCATGCAGGAGCGGGCGTTTGCCCATCCCAAGATCGAGGTCCAGTGGAACAAGGCGGTGGCCGAGGTCCAGGGTGATCAGACCGTCGAGGCACTGAGGCTGACCGATACCGAGAGCGGAGAAGTGACCACCCTCCCGGTGCAGGGGCTGTTCGTCGCCATCGGCTACAAGCCGAACACCGACCTGTTCGTCGGCCAGCTCGAGCTCGACGACCGCGGCTATCTGCGCGTGGTCGACGAGACCGGCTCCGGAATCGATGGGGTCTTCGTCGCCGGCGACGTCCATGACCATCGGTACCGCCAGGCCGTGACAGCTGCCGGCGACGGCTGCAAGGCGGCGATCGATGCCGAGCGGTGGCTGGAGTCAGTCGGCGAGGTCGAGCTCGCGACCGCCACGAACTGGTAGTTGCGCTGGCGCGACGAGCTGCGCTTGCGCGACGAGCTGCGCCGGCGCGACGAGCTCAGCTCAGCAGTCGATCCAGGAGGCTCGGATCCTCCCCGAGGTGGCCGGACGCGGCCAGGTGCTCGAGCGTCGTTCGCCAGCGCGCGTCGGCGGCGATCGCGGTCTGGATCTCCTGCCGCCCGGCCTCGACCTCGCCCCGCAGCGCCTGCTCGACGCCCATCCAGAAGGCAAGCTCCATGGCTTCGGGGGCGCGGCGGCGGGCCTCGGCATATCGGTCGCTCTCGGCGGTGCCCGCTCGAGCCGCGTCACCCTCGTCGCTGAGCAGGTCGTAGGCGTCATGGAGCGCGACGAGCCGGCGAAGCTCGGGCACCGGGTCGGGATGGTCGTCGACGCGCAGATCGAGCAGCCTGCCCCGCCATCCGGCCGCGTGGAGCTCGCCACTCACGATCACCATCGCCGCCGATTGGCGGCCGCGGACGTCGCCGCCCTCTGCCTCGGCGGCCTCGAGCGCGCGCAGCAGCCGCTCGGCGAACGGCAGGCCCTCATCGGTCGCGGCCCCGTAGGCGCGCGCCATCGCCGGCCAGCAGGTCTCCCGCTCGAGCAGGTTGCCCTGCACGGTGTACCCCTCTCCGGCGATGTTGCCGGCGGCGGGGATGCACCGCGGGCCGGTGTACGAGGCGGCGGTGCCCTTCGCGTCGACCACGCCCAGCTGGCGGTCCTCCGGCTGCGTGTCGCTGGCGACCAGCGCGGCAACCACCTTCTCGGCGGATCGACCGTTGCGCAGCAGTTCCAGGCCGATCGGGCCGAACGAGATGTCGACCGAGGCCTGGGTGGCGATCGCGCCCACGCCGGCCTCCGCCCAGACGACCGGCGGCCCGACCACCAGGTAGTGCGAGTGCACGGCGATGCCGAGGCGGCCGGTCGCCGGGTCGCGGGCCACGATGCTGTAGGTCATGGCGGGGAGCCTAGCCGGTCGCGAGCCGCTGCGGCGCCGCGGCCTCGGCGACGGCGCGCCAGGCATCTAGCTCGTCGCGTTCGGCAAGCGCCCTGACAACCGTGACGTCGAGCGCGCTGCGGTAGGCGGCGAGCTGCGGCGCGAGCTCCGCGGCCGATCCCCCGGCGACACCGATGAGCTGCGCGTCGGCCTGCTCATCGAGCGCCTTCGCGTACCAGGGGCCAGTGCGCCGATAGCGGTCGATCTCCGCCTGCAGGCGGTCGCGGGCCCCGGGACCGATCGCGACCCGGACGTAGGCCGCCACCCACGGCGCCGGCCGGCCGGCAGCCGCGGCCGCCTCCCGGATCGTGGCCCGTGCGGTGCCGATGCGCTCGGGGGCCGACCAGTTGAGCAGCACTCCGTCCGCCACGCGGCCGGCCATGGCCAGCATCCGGGGACCGAGTGCCGCAACCACGATCCGCACTTCGGGGAGGCGCCGCCGAATCTCCGCGACTCCGTCCTCCACCATCGCCACCGAGCGAGACCGTCCGCTTCCCAAGCCGATGATCAGCCGTTCGTGCGGCAGCCGCAATCGGGCCACGCGTTCGGCGATCGCCGTCGGCGGCCATTCGCTGAGCCCGAGCACGCCGACCGCAAGCTGCAACTGGCCGGTGACCGCCGCCGCCTCGGCGAGCGCGTCCAGGCCGGCGTGGCCCGGCGTGTCGTTGGCCCACAGCTGGACGTAGCCGAGCCGCTCGACCTCGGCCGCGAGCGCGCCGAACCAGGGCCGCGCGCCGCCGGTGAGGCCGAACGCCAGGCTTCCGTCAGCCATCGGTCAGACGCGGCCCGAGCGCGGTGCGCGCGAGGTCGGGGCGATCCGTGATGAAGCCCCACAGACGGAACGCGGCGAGGTGCTGCATGCGCTGCACGTCGTTGACGACATAGCAACCGACCTGTCGGCCGAAGGCGGCGGCCTGCGCCAGCGGCCCCGAGGGATCCAGTCCCAGGTCCGCCTCCCAGGGCAGGACCGCTGCGTGCCCGTGCTCGGTCGCCCATACCAGGCCGCGCTCGAACCGATCGCGCGGGACCAGCAGCAGCCCGGTCGGGAGGTCGGGATCCAGCGCGCGGACCTCCTCGATCGACGCCTCGTCGAAGCTGATCACCATCGCGCGCCCTGCGCGACCGACTGCGGAGTCGCGAAGCGCCTCGGCCGCCGCTCCTGCCGCGGCGCGCGCCTTGAGCTCGACCACCAGCCTGATCCCCTCCGGAAGCCAGTCGAGGACCTCTGGCAGGCTGGGCACCCGAAGGCCGCGGCCGGCCCATTCCGAGGAGTCGCCTTCGGAGTCGCCTTCGGCGACGAACCGCGCCCCGGCGTCGAACCGGCGGATCTCGTCCATCGACAGGTCGCGCACGTTCCCGGTGCCGTCGGTCGTGCGATCCAGCGTCTCGTCGTGGATCACCGCCAGCTGCATGTCCGCGGTGCGGTGGACATCGAGCTCGATGCCGTCGGCACCCTGCTCGATCGCGAGCCGGAACGCGGCGAGCGTGTTCTCCGGTGCCTGGACCGATGCGCCTCGATGCGCCAGCACCAGTGTCATGCCGGCAGGTCCATCACCGCATTCGGGGGCGCAGGAGGTTCACCTGGCGATCATACCGGCGGCACATGTCGTAGATTGCGGGCCTCCGGGGTCATGGTCACGCGACGAGCGGGAGCGCGATGCGAACTCGACTGACAGCGGCGCTGCTGGGGATCGTGGGAGTGAGCGCCACGCTCGTGGTGGCGCTCCTTGCCCGGCGCTGGCGCCCGTCGCGCGCGGATTCGGTCGTTCCGCGCCACGACGCCCCCGCACTCCCCCGGATCGGGCCTGGTGCCGCGGCGACGGACGCGTCAGCTCGTCGCGCGAGGGCCCCGATGTCCACCGAGCGGCATCTCCGCGAGCCGCACCCGACCGGTCTCTTCGCCGCCATCGGACGTTTCGACTATCGGTTCCGGCGAGTCATCCCGGTGGTCGGGCTGGGGGTGCTCATCGGCGTCAACGTGTGGGCCAGTGCGGCCGGCGGCACCCTGATCCAGGGTGGTTGGGTCATCGCCGGTTCGCAGGAGCAGCAGGCCGCCGCGCTGCTCGCGGACCGCTTTGGCCAGCAGGCGACCACGATGCTCGTCCTGTTTCGTGATCCCGCCGGCAACGCGGCCTCGGCCACTTTCCAGTCCGAGGTGAAAGCCAGCCTGGCGCAGGTCGCTGCGGACCGCTCGGTGGCGCGCGTGGTGACCTACGCCGACGTGAGGTCACCGCAGCTTCTGAGCCGCGATGGCCGCCAGACGATGGCCGTCGTCACCCTCGACAAGCAGGTTGAAGCGGCGGTCGAGGACTCGGCCCGCCTGGCCGCGGAGGTGAAGCGGGCGCCCGGCGTGGAGGTGACCGTCACCGGCGTCCCGCAGGTGTATCACGAGTTCAACCAGAAAATCGAGCACGACCTCGTCCAGGCCGAGCTGATCAGCCTGCCGATTGCGCTCGTCATCCTGCTGGCGGTGTTCGGGACGCTGGCCGGCGCCTCGCTGCCGCTACTGATCGCGGCCTTCTCGATGGGAACCGCGTTCGCGGTCATTCGGCTGCTGGCGGGGATCACCGACATGAGCGTCTTCGTCAACAACCTGGCGAGCATGATCGGCCTGGCGCTGGCGATCGACTACTCCCTGTTCCTGGTGAGCCGCTTCCGTGAGGAGCTGCGGCACCACCGCGTGGAGATCGCCCTGGAACGAACCATGGGCAGCGTCGGCAAGGCGGTCGCGGTCTCGGGCATCGCGGTCGCCATCGGTCTGTCATCGCTGACCGTTTTCGAGGCCGATGCGCTGCGCAGCATGGGCATCGCCGGGATCGTGACCGTGGTCTCGACGCTGCTGTTCGGGCTCACCGTGCTGCCCTCGCTGCTGGCGATGCTCGGGACACGGGTGAATCGGCTCCGCATTCCGCTGCCAGGCCCGATGCGCCTTATCGAATCGGACCCGGATCGGGCCGACCGACGACAGGCACACGGGGTCTGGGCCTGGATCGCGGCCAAGGTCATGCGACGCCCAGTCCTGGTCGCGGGGCCGATCCTATTGCTGCTGCTCGCCGCCGGCTCGCCCTTCCTCTCGTTGCAGCTGTCGACCGGCCAGAACCTGAGTGACCTGCCGCCGACGCCGGCCCGCATCGGATTCGATCGGATCGTGAGCGACTTTCCCGGCGGCGAGAGCGATCCGGTGAGCGTGGCGGTCACCTGGCCGGGACAGGATCTGGGCGGGTCGCTGCCGCCGGCTCGACAGGACGCGCTGGCCGCATACGTCGCGGACCTGAAGCGCATCCGGGGTGTGACCGATGTGCAGAGCGCGCTGCTGCCGCCACCGGGAATCTCGTCGCAGTACCCGCAGCTGCTTGCATCGCCGGCCGCGCAGCGTCCGGCCCAGCTCAGGGCGCCGCTCGCGAGCTACCTGCACGACTGGCTGGCGGGCGATACCACCAAGCTCACCGTGTTCTCCAGGCTGCTGCCCGATTCCGATGCGGGGCGCGCGATGGTGGCCGACATTCGATCGGTCGCCCCGCCGGCCGGAGCGCAGGTTTTGACCGGCGGATTGCCGTCACGCTCGGCCGACTTCATGGCGAGCTTCCGCAGCTCGGTGCCGGTGGCGATCCTGATCGTGGTGCTGGCCACCGCCGGTGTCCTGCTGCTGACCTTTGGATCGCTGGTTCTGCCGGTCAAGGCGGTGCTGATGAGCCTGATCAGCATCAGCGCCAGCTTCGGAGCGCTGGTCTTCATCTTCCAGCAGGGCCACTTCTCGGGCGCGCTCGGCTTCCAGCCGTCCGGCGCGATCGCCGCGTGGCTGCCGGTGATCATGTTCGCCATCCTGTTCGGCCTCTCGATGGACTACGAGGTTCTGCTCCTGTCCCGCATCCGCGAGCGGTACCTGGCGACGGCTGATAACACGCGCGCGGTGGCCGAGGGGATCGGTATCACCGGCGGGATCATCACCGGCGCCGCCCTGATCATGGTCGCGGTATTCGCGGCGTTCGGGCTGTCGAGCATCACCTTCATCAAGGCTCTGGGCTTCACCATGGCGCTGGCGGTGCTCATCGACGCGACGTTTGTCCGTGGCCTGCTGGTGCCGGCCTTCATGCGGGTCATGGGCCGCGTCAACTGGTGGGCGCCGAGCTGGATGCAGCGCGTCGTCTCGCGGGTCGGCCTGTACGAGGGGCCGGCCGGCGTGGGCGCACCGGTCGCCGGGGCCAGACCGCCCCACGAGGCTGGACCGGCCCGCGAAGCCGGCGGACCCGTGCCTTCGTGAGCCAGACGCGCGTCATTGGGTGCGCACCCGGCTGGGTGATGGACCTGGTGACGGCGGTCTGTGGTGAGGCAGCGGTCGAGCCGCCGGCGGTCGTACGATGGCGTGAGCGCCCCGGTGTACGTTCGTCGGGCGTGACGCGCAGCCGGCTGAAGAGCATCTCGGTGAGCGCCGGCAGCGACCCGCTCGACGTCCGGATGACGCTCCTCCACGAGCTCGCGCACTGGATCAGCCCCGCCGGTCGAGGCACGCGTCGCCGCCCGGCGCGCCACCACGGCCTCCGCTTCTATGCCACCGCCTTCGCGCTCTACCGTGCCAACGGAATCCCCGATGCGGCAGCAGTCGACGGCGAATCGGCGCGATATCCCAGTTCGCTCCGCCACGCACGCGTCCTGGGCGTGGAGGGTGCCGACGCCGCATGGCGCGCTCGGCGCCACACGCTGGCCGCGCGACCGACGCGCATCTACCGGGTGCTCGTGCCGGAGCACACCGTCCGGCTGGCGCGTGACGGACGCTGGCACATCTGCGCCGTCTGCCGCCAACGGATCGTGGGCCGCAACCTCGCCCGCCTGCGATGGCGCGGCGCTCGCGCCCGGCACGTGCTGCTCACCTGGTCGGCGAGCATCGGTCCGCCGACGCCCGGCCCGTGATCAGCCCGCAATCGCCGTTCCTGCCGCTCGCCGGCGTGCGGCTGCTGGATTGCTCCCGCGTCCTGGCCGGTCCGTTTGCCAGCATGCTGCTCGGCGATCTTGGCGCCGATGTCTGGAAGCTCGAGTCGCCGCTGGGAGACGAGTCGCGCGGCTGGGGGCCGCCATTCTGGGGAGATCCCGCAGCCGGGCGGTCCGCGTACTTCGCGGCGGTCAATCGCAACAAGCGCAGCCTCGTGATCGACCTCAAGACCGATGCAGGCCGGGCGCTGCTCGACCGCCTGCTGTCCGGCGTGGAGATCGTGGTCCACAACTTCTCGCCGTCGGTCGCGGCCGCGCTTGGGCTGGACGCCGATCGGCTTGCCGGCGAGCAGCCGCACCTGGTGGTCGCGGCGATCGGCGGCTTTCCGGGCAGCGACCGGCCGGCGTACGACCTGCTAGCCCAGGCGGTATCTGGCCTGATGGCGGTGACCGGGGAGCCGGATGGCGCGCCGATGAAGGCCGGCGTGGCGGTGCTCGACCTGATCGCCGGACTGGAGGCCGCGGTGGGAGCGCTGGCGGCGCTGCACGCTCGCGGGCCGCGACTGCCGGGGCGTGCAGCGGACTCGGCGAGGGCGCCGCGCACCGATGTCGGCCTGGTGGAGGCCGGCGTCACGTCCCTGGTCAACGTTCTCGCCAATCACCTGGCCGACGGGCGCGAGCCGGGACGCCACGGAAACGCGCATCCGAATATCGTTCCGTACCAGGCCTTTGCGGCGCGCGACGGCCAGCTGGTGCTGGCCGTCGGCAACGACACGCAGTTCGCGCGGCTGCTCGACGTGCTCGAGCTGCCCTCCGATCCACGCTTTGCGACCAACGCGGACCGCGTCCGCAACCGTGCCAGCCTGAGCCCGATCCTCGAGTCAGCCATCGCTGCGCGTCCGCGCGGTGAGCTGCTTGGCGCGCTGGAGGCCGAGGCGGTTCCCGCTGCCCCGGTCCGCGGAGTGT
This sequence comes from Chloroflexota bacterium, assembly GCA_030946825.1. Taxonomy (GTDB): domain Bacteria; phylum Chloroflexota; class Limnocylindria; order QHBO01; family QHBO01; genus QHBO01. Next base: position 34,618 of record JALYXZ010000050.1, read on the forward strand.
CCGACGCCCTGGCAGCCATCCGCACCGACGTCGGTGGTGCGTGGACGCAACACGCGGCCGGCATCGAGCTGGCGCCCTCTCCGATCCGGCTCGACGGAGCGCAACTGCCCGTGCGCCACGAGCCGCCGCTCCTCGGCGAACACACCGACGAGCTGCTGCGGGAGCTGGGCCTGACGGCCGATGAGATCGCCGGCCTGCGCGTTGCCGGCGTCATCGGCTGATTGGCTAGCATGCGTCGATGAACGCCACGCCCGCGGACCGGCAGCGTCCGATCATCGGTTTCCTCACAGATTTCGGCCTGGATGGGGCTGCCGCGACCTGTCGTGGCGTGATGCTCTCGATCTGTCGCGACGCGCAGATCGTCGACATCTGCCACACGGTGCGGAAGTACGCGATAGCGGACGCCGCGTACCTGCTGATCAGTGCCCTGCCGTACCTGCCCATCGGCGTGCACGTCGCGGTGGTCGACCCCGGAGTGGGAACCGAGCGTCGGCCCCTCGCCCTGCGGGCGGGGCGCGGCGACATCCTCATCGGTCCGGACAACGGGCTGCTTCCACCGGCGGCGGACGCGCTGGGAGGGATTGCCGAGGCGCGAGTCCTCGAGGACCGCAGGTGGTGGCTGGCCACCACGACCTCCACCTTCCATGGTCGGGACATCTTCTCGCCGGTGGCGGCACATCTTGCTGTCGGGCACGCCTCATTCGCCGATGTCGGTCCGCCTTTGCCGAGCGGCGAGGTGGTCCGGCTCCCGGCTCCCCAGGCGCAGGTGAGCGATGGCGTCATCCAGACCCGGGTCCGGTACATCGACAGCTTCGGCAACATCCGGCTGACCGGCACGCTTCCGGATCTCGTCGCGGCCTTCGGACCGATGCCGGCTGAGACAGCGTTCGAGGTGGAGATCGGTCTCGCGGGCGCAGCGCGCCACGAGACGATCCACTTCGCGCAGACATTCGGCGGCGTTTCGGTGGGGACCGCCCTGCTGTACATCGACTCATCCGGAGACCTCGCGCTCGCCGATAATCAGGGCAACGCCGCCGCGCGGCTGGGTGCGCAGGTCGGTCAGCCCGTCCGCCTCACTCGCTCATGACCGATGGCGGCCATTGAGGGCCGGCGCACCGACGTCGAGTGCCCCGCTGCTGCGGGTGGAGGGGCTTACCTTCCGATACCGACGCGGTAGCCAGCCGGCCATCCGCGACCTGTCGGTCGAGCTCGAGGCCGGCGAGGTGCTGCTCGTGGCCGGGCCCTCCGGGTGCGGCAAGAGCACACTGATCCGAGCGGTCAATGGGCTGATTCCGCATGCGTACCCCGGCGACCTGACCGGGTCGGTCTGGATCGACGACGCTCGGATCGCCGACCGCCCGCTGCGGGA
>JALYXZ010000085.1 GCA_030946825.1 Chloroflexota bacterium
AGGACCAGTTCAACAAGATCTGGAGCGCGCACAACGGCTTCTTCGTTGACTACACGACCGGTGTGGCAACCAACGACAAGGCCAAGGCCGACAAGGCGGTCAACGACCTGACCACGATCTACGTGCCGCAGTTCAGCGCCCTGATCGCATCGGCGACGGGCCTGCCCAAGGACGCGGTCGCAAGCCTGACAACCGCTCACGTGCTGACCACCAAGGCGGTGGTTGATGCGCAGGGCAAGAAAGACTTCGCCGCAGCCGCCCAGAAGGACCGAGCGGCCGGGCAGCACATGCAGATGATCGGCGACGCGCTCGCCAAGGCGATTGTCGCCAAGCTGCCCGACAAGTTCGCCTGAGTCCAGCCCCCGAGGCCGAGATGGCCGCACGCCGGTCATCTCGGTCGCACCTTGGAGACGTCATGAAACATCCAGTCCTGCTCTTGCTCGCCGTCGTGGTGCTCAGCGCGTGCAGCGCCGGCGGTAACGTCACCACTCAGCCAACGTCACCGGCCGGCAGCCCAGGCGCGCAGGCAAGCGGGGCCGTCGCGGTCCGCGTGCTCGACTTCAAGATCGTTCCCGCCGTCTTGACCGCGCCCGGACCGACGATCACCCTTCGGGTCACCAATGACGGCCCGACCATTCACAACGTCACGGTTCGGGACAGCTCGGGCAAGGTGCTGATGCACACGCGCGACCTTCGCGCAGGTGAGTCGGAGACGATCTCCGCGACGTTGAGTCCGGGGCGTTACGTCACCTACTGCTCACTGCCAGGCCACGAAAGCCTCGGCACCAAGGGCACTCTCACCGTCTCCGCGCCCTAGGGCCTCCGCCGCGGCGCGCCAGCGCCCCCGTGACCCGCATCAGCCGAGGCGGTCACGGTCAGCGGTCACGGTCGGCGGTCAGTGGGGGTCGGCGACTCGCTGCAGGGCGGCGATGGCGCCCTGGTGGTTGACGTCGAGCGTCAGGACCGACCGGAGAGCCGCCCGTGCCGCGCGCCGCCGTCCCAGCCCGAGGAGGGCAAGGCCAACGAGGTACGTGCTCTCGATCTCGTTCCTCCGATCGAGATCCTCGTCGAACAGGAGCAGCCGCGGAAGCGAGGTTGCGAAGTAGTCGACCTGGGCGGGCCTCCGAGCCTGTCGTCGAGCATCGCGGAGCAGGTTGCGCAAGAGGTCCTGGGCGGCCGCTGCATCCCCGAGGCAACGATGAGCGAGGGCTCGAAAGAACGAATCCTCGGTCGGCCCGCCATCGAGGCGTCCAGCGACTGTCGAACGCCAGGCAGCCTCGGCGCGCGCCCTGTCGCCCGCGGAGTCCAGCGCCACGCCCAGCTCGAACAGGACCTCGGTCTCGGGTGCCAGCATGTGGCGCCCTTCACCGAGGTTCGGCGGATAGCTGCGGGCCGCCTCGAGCTGGCGGACCGCCTCGTCCGGGCGGCCCGTCCTGAGATTGGCGCGGGCGAGCGCCAGTCGGGCTCGGACGTACTGCTCTGGGACGAGGCCCTCGCCGCCCTCCCACGGGTGGAACCGGCGATCCATGAGCCGCCGTAGCGCGTCCTCGGGACGGCCCAGCTGGTTGAGGATCCTGACCTGTTCGAGCACGAGATCGTCGCGCTGCTCGACGATCTGACGATTGGCCTCCAGCCGGGTCAGCCGACGAGCGGGCGGCTCATTCAGGCGCTTGAGCAGCTGGTCGAGCTCATACAGCAGCCGGGGATCGCCAGGGTCGGCGCGGAACGCGGCGAGATAGTGCGAGCGCGCGCGATGCGGGCGTCGCCGCACGTTGAACTCGGCGATGCCGAGGTTGCGGCGAACCGTCGCGAACCCCGGATCGCGCCTGCGGGCACGCTCCCAGGCGGCGATTGCCGCGTCGTAGCGGCGACGGTCGTAGAGCAGGTTCCCCAGGTCGAAGGCCGCTCGTCCATCGCTCGGCGCGGCGCGCTCGGCGGCGTGCAGCACCGCGATCTCCTCCAGCCGCGATGGAAAGGTCGTGCCACCGGGCGCGCGGGTCGCGATCCGGAAGTGCCGATCGGCCGCGGCCGCGTTGCCCGCCCGCTCATGCAGCCAGCCCAGGGTCTGGTGCACGATTCGCTCGCCGGCTGCTCCGGAATCGGATTCGCCGAGCAGCTGCCCGAGCACCCCGATCGCCTCCCGCCACAGTCCCGCGGCCGCCATGTCGTGGGCGACATCGAGCCGAATCTGTGCATCGTCGGGGCGGGGGAATGGCTGCGAGCGTTCGGTGATCGGGTGCGGGGGACTTTCCGCCTGTCGGGCGGCAGTCGGTCCGTCGCGGCCGTCATCGCCTGCGAGCCGCAGCTCCTCTGACGCCCAGGCGTCCAGTGGGTCGACGAGCAGCCTGGCACGGGCGACGGCGGCCGCCTCTCCCGGCCTGCCGAGCCGGCGCAGCACTGACGCGCGGAGGTTCGAGGCGGCCGCGTGCGTCCCGTTGGCCTCGAGGGCATGCTCGATGCAGCTCAACGCGGCTGCCCACTCGCCGCGCCGTCCGGCGAGCTGCGCCCGGCGGTACCAGGCGGCCGCTTGCCAGGCCTGGTTCCAGGTTGCCTTGGCGAACGCGTCGTCGGCCTCGTCGAGGCGCTCCTGGAACTGAAGCGCCAGCCCGAGCTGATAGAGGGCCGTGCCATCGAGGGGATTGGCGTTGCGTGCCACGAGGCGGCTGATGGCAGTGCGGAAGCAGGACTCCGCGGCCTGGAACTCGCCGCGCCCGAGATGCCACGCGCCGAGCGCGGTGTTCGCACGGGCGTCGAGGGGATCGCGCAAGAGCGCTTCTCGCCAATAGGGCTCCGCAGCCCGGGTGGCGTGGCGGTACTGCTCGAGGTGGAGACCCGTCAGGTAGAGCTCCTCGATGGTCGCTACCTCCTGAGGGGGCGGCGGTGCCGCGGCGGCGACCGGCATCGGCGCGTCCTTTCCGGGCGGCGCGGGTCGATAGGCGACCAGCACGCGGCCCTCCGATGAGCTGACCGACAGCTCCAGGTCGTGGCCGGCGACGCGGGCCGGGAGGATCAGGTCCTCGATGAATGGACGCTCCGGGGCGAGATCCACGGTCCGCTCGAGGAGATCGCCCGCCGGCCCGGCGAGCTGAATCGTGGCCCCCTCGAACCGGCGGCTGACGCAGACGCCGACGCGTGCCCGTCCATCGGCGACGCGCAGGCTGACCCCGGCCTCGACGGTCGCCCGCTCCAACGGCCCGACTCGCTGAAAGGGCCACAGGCTGTGCTGAAAGACGCGTGTCTCATACGGCGCCAGGAACGAGAAGTCCGGCTGGTTGTCGGTGTACACGCCGGCCATCAGCTCGATGTACGGACCGTCGTCATCGGTCAGATTGCGGTTCCAGGCGTGACCGAATTCGTGGTCGCCCCAGGTCCACAGCTTCTTGCCCGGCGAGATCCGATGGTCGGCAACGTGGACGAAGCCGGCCTCCGCGGCATGGTCATAGCCGCCGAAGAAGTCCTCGTCGCTGCCGATCGCCATGTACGAGGTCGGGACCGGGATGTTGCGGTACCAGGTCAGGTCGGCATCGGCCTCCCGGCGCGAGCCGTAGTCGACCCCGTAGTACATGCCGCGCGCGATCGGGAATCCCGATGTCGCCCGTCGCGCATGGTCCGCAACGTACCGGACGTCCGGTGGGAAGAACGCCTGATATCGGTCGTGGACGCGAGCCCCGATGTTCGCCCACCACAGGAAGGTCTGGACGAACGGCGTCCGGTTCGCCAACCGGACCTCGAGCTCCACGAGCGCGCTCTCGGGCCGGAGCCGGATGCCGACCATGCCCTTCATGCGGTTCATCGGCTCGTGCTCGCTGAGCCACACCGTCCGGCTGCCGTCGTCACCGGCCTCGATCGCCCAATCGACCGGCATGAAGGTCGACGGACGGTGGTGCTGCGGCCAGTTGAACTCGACGCCCCCGGAGATCCATGGCCCCAGCAGGCCGACCAGGGCGGGCTTGATGACGTGCTGACGGTAGACGAAGTCGTACCCGTTCGATCGGTCCTGCGCGACGTGGATTCGGCCCCCGATCTCCGGCAGGATCATGAGCTTCAGGTGGCGGTTCTCGATGTGGATCGCCTGCCAGCGGCGATCCGTACGCTCGTCGGAGACCCGCTCGGTGAAGGCGTTGGGGTAAACGCGGCCGCTGCTGCCCTGGTAGACGCGCTTCTCGAGGAACATCGGGTTGCGGTCGGGCGGGCCCGGAAGGTAGGTCGGAATGACGACCGGCTGCGACCAGGCGCGGACCGACGTCTGCGGTGAGCTCGAGCCTGGCGGGCGGCGATGCCGTCCCTTCGGCGTCATCGGTCCATCCCGTGGCTCTGCAGCAGGCTCAGCCGCACCCACCAGGTGACCTCGCCACCGGCCGGGACGTGCGCGGCCCGACCGGCGTCGAGCGCCGTCGCGAGGTCTTCATCCACCGATGTCGCCGGCTCGATCCCCAGCTGGCATAATCGATCGCCGGCCGGCCAACCTCCGTAGTCGAGCCACAGTCCGAGTGCCGGCGCCAGCGCCCGATCCCACTCGATGGTTATCGCCGCGCCGTCCGGCTGGCGAACGACGACGCGATCTGGCGCGGGCGCCAACGCCAGCTTTAGCGCGATGCGGGCCGTTTCCTCCCGGACGAGCGACAGGTCGAACGGCGTGTCGTCGGCGGTCGTCGCAACCGGCCACTCGAGCATGCGGTCGGCGCCGGCCGCGAATGCGATGCCGGCAGCGTGGGTCAGTCGGACCCGTTGCCGGGCGGGAAGCTCCACTCGGCCACCCGGATCGACGGCCAGCAGCGGATGCATCGACCACAGGAAGGGCACGGCGGGACCGAGCGAGCGGAGCGCGTAGGTGACGGCAACCACTCGGCCGTCGAGCCGGATCAATCGGCGAAGCTCGAATCGCTCGGCGACGCGCCACACGGTGGCCAAGCCAGGTGGTCCGAACTCGACGAGCGCCGGTCGGCCCCAGAGGTCGCCGTGGTCGCGCAGGAGCGGGCCGGACCGATCGAGGGGGTCCTCGCAGCGTGCGATCGTCGGCAGACACTCGTCCCACCCGAACGCCTGCTCGGCGCCGAATGTCGCATCCGGAGCGTCCCATGCCGTGGTCGAGCCGGCCGGTTGCTGCAGCGCCACCGGCTGGGTCAGCCACTCGCGGCCCGAGGTCCGGTCCACGAGCGACACGAGCCGCGCCCCGAGGTCCGGCTCGCAGACAAGCCGCAGGTCGTGATTCGCGAGCGTTGCAGCGTGGCGGGCGTTGGACCCGGCCGCCGTCACCTCGTCAGCGCGGTCAGGCGGCAACCCGCGTCCGCGCTCGCTCTGCGCGCGCCTGCCGCCACTGGCTGATCGCGACCGCCACGACCAGCAGCGCTCCCTTGGCCACGAGCTGATAGAAGGTTGCGATCCCGAGAAGGTTCATCCCGTTGCTCAGGGCACCGATCAGGACCACGGCGAGCATCGTGCCCGCGATCGTCCCGCGGCCACCCTGCAGCGAGGCGCCGCCCAGGAAGACGGCGGTGATCGCCTCCAGCTCCAGACCCTGGCTGCCCGATGCCGGCTGACCCGAGTTGGTGCGCGCGGTCAGGATGATGCCGGCCATGCCCGCCGCCGCACCGCTGAGCGCATAGATCCACAGCTTGAGACGGGTCACGTGGATGCCCGCCAGGCGGGCGGCGGCTGGGTTGCCGCCCAGCGCGTAGACGGCGCGCCCAAAGTCCATGTACCGCATCAGGACACCGAATCCGACCGCCACTGCCAGAAGGATCAGGAGCGAGACCGGAATCGGCCACCCGGGGATCAGGTCGAGCCTGCCGGTGCCCAGGGCGATGAAGCCCTGATTGAGGACCGTGACCGGCTTGCCGTCCGGAGCGATCAGAAAGGCGAGCCCACGGAAGGCGGACAGCGTGGCCAGCGTCGCGATGACGGCGTTGACCCTCAGCGCGGTGATGATGAAGCCGTTGACCAGGCCGAGCACCAGCCCGACCCCGATCCCGGCGATCACCGCCACCGGCGCATTGCCGGCGCTGACGGCGAGGCCCGATCCGCCCACCACCTCCCCCGAACCGAGCAGCACCAGGGCCGCAACGACGGAGGCGACGCCGGCGATCGAGCCGACCGAGATGTCGAGCATCCCGGCGACGATCACGATCGTCTCGCCGATGGCCACCAATCCGACCACCGAGATGTTCTGGCCGATGTTCAGCAGGTTCTGCGACAGGAAGAACTTGTCGCTCTGGCTTGCGATCAGCACCACGAGGATGGCAAGCGCGATCAGGAGTGAGAGGTTCTCCGCTCCGACCGATGCGATGATCTGGCGCCCGATCGCCGCTGGCCCGCGGCGCTCAGGTCGCGAGTCGGCGGTTGGTCCCGCCGCGAGCCCGCCCGCCCGTTCCTCGTTCATCGGTGCGCTTCCTCTTGAACGGACGCCGCCTGGACCAGCGTGCTCAGATTATCGGCCATCGCGAGGCCCAGGACCTGCTCCTCGGTGGCGCCGGCGGCCGGTAGCTCTCCTGTGATTCGGCCGCTCTGCATCACGATGATCCGGTCGGACAGCCCCAGGATCTCCGGCAGCTCCGATGAGATCAGCATGATCGCGATCCCCTCGTTGGCGAGCTCGTCGATCAAGCGATAGATCTCCGCCTTGGCGCCGACGTCGATGCCGCGGGTTGGCTCGTCGAGGATGAGCAGCTTCGGCTTGGCGGCGAGCCACCGAGCCAGGACCACCTTCTGCTGGTTGCCTCCCGACAGCTTGCCCACCTCCTGGTCGAGCGACGGTGTGCGGATGTTCAGTCGGCGAACGAACTCACCGACCACTCGACGCTCGAGGTGGCGGCGCACGAATCGGAACCGGCTGAGCCGGCGCAGGATCGCGAGGGAGGCGTTCTCCATCACGCTGCGGACGAGAATCAGGCCCTCACGCTTGCGGTCCTCCGGGGCCAAGCCCATGCCGGCGCGAATCGCGTCGCCCGGACGGCGCAGCGTCATCCGATGTCCCGCGATCGAGACATCGCCGGTGTCGAACGGCAGTTCGCCGAAGATCACCTTGGCCAGCTCGGTCCGCCCGGCCCCGACGAGCCCGGCGAAGCCGACCACCTCGCCGGCGCGGATTTCGAAGCTGATGTCGCGGTGCCAGTTGCTGGACACGTGCTCGACCGAGAGCACGACCCGGTCTTCGGCAGCGGGGTGGCGACGCAGCATCTCCTGGAGCTCGCGTCCGACCATCAGGCGCACGATCTCCCGCTCGGTCAGGTCGCTCGCCGCTCGAACGGCGACGAGCGCGCCGTCGCGGAGAACCGCCACCCGGTCGGCAAGCTGGAGGATCTCCCTGATCCGGTGCGAGACGTAGATGATCGCCACGCCCCGGTCACGCAGCCGACGGATCAGGGCAAACAGGCGGCCGACCTCCTCATCGGTCAGCGACGATGTCGGTTCGTCGAGGGCGAGGACCCGGACGTTCGACTTGAGGGCGCGCAGGATCTCGACCAGCTGGCGTTGGGCCGGAGACAGCTCGTGACCCATCGCCTTCATCGGCAGGACGGCCTGGAATCCGTACTCGGCCAGGTCGTGGCGGACACGAGCCTCGAGCCGCCGGCGGTCGACGAATGGCCCGCGGCGAGGGAGCTCGCCGATCCAGATGTTCTCGGCGACGTCGACGCCGGGCACGATCTCGGGCTCCTGGTAGATGACGCGAATGCCGGTCAATCGCGAGTCCCGCGGCCCGGCAAGGGTCAGCGGCGCGCCGTCGAGCGACAGGACCCCGGCGTCCGGCCGGTAGTCACCCGACAGGATCCGCAGCAGCGTCGACTTTCCCGCTCCGTTTTCCCCGATCAGCGCGAGGATCTGGCCCGCCCGCACGTCGAGATCGACGCCGCGCAGGGCCCGGACGTTCGGAAACGCCTTCGCCAGTCCACGGATCTCGAGGAGACCAGATGACTCCGGCGGCGTCTCAGTCGACACCGTTTGGACCGCCGACGGTCTACTTGCAGAGGCCGGTCGCTTGCTGCTTCGTCCAGTTGGTGGGGTCGACCATGTAGGTCGGCGCGATCGCCTTGGCCGGGAGTGGCGTGCCCTTGGTGATGCTGTCGAACAGCTCCTGGACCGCGGTGTGGCCAACGTCGTACCCGGAGATGTAGAGGGCCGCCTTGAAGCCGCTCGGCGTGCCGGCCTTCCACTCCTTGCAGGCCTCGTAGGCACCAAGACCGACACCGATGATGCTCTCCGGCTTGACCCCGGCGGAGGCGAGCGCCTGGAGGGCGCCCTTGACGCTCTCGTCGTTGCCGCCCACGACGACCCAGTTCGTCACGTCGGGATGGGCGGTGATGACCGGCCCGGTGTCCTTGAGAGCCCCATCGATGGTCGAGTCTGATGCCACGTCGATGATGTTCTTGATGCCGCAGCCGCTGAGCTTCGCCTTCTCCGCGTCAGTTCGCTGGGTGATGACCGTCAGATCCTGCTTTTCGATGATCAGCGCACCGACCTTCTTGCTGGCATCGGTCAGCCAGCCGCCGGCCGACAGCAGCTGACAGGCCTTGTCGCCCACGCTGCTGCCCATCGCCGTGCCGGAGAAGCCGACGAACGGAACGTCGGCGCCAGCCGCGTTCTTGATCGCGTCGTCGGTTGCGACCAGCGGAATCTTGGCGTTGGCTGCCGAGGTGGCGACCGCGGGCCCGATCTGCTGATCGGGGACCGTGATGCCGATCCCCTTGGCCCCGGCAGCGATCGCATCGTTGACGGCCGTGACCGCCGCGTTCGCGTCGCTCTCGACGTTCACGACCTTGATCGTGGCGCCCAGCTGCTTGGCCTTCTCTGTCGCGCCGGCCGCCTGGTCGATGAAGTACTGCTGGGTCCCGAGCTTGTAGATCACGTAGATCAGCGGTTTGCTGCCGCCGGCGCCCGCGGCGCCCGAGGAGGCGGCGCTGCTCGGACTCGAACCGCCGCC
>JALYXZ010000086.1 GCA_030946825.1 Chloroflexota bacterium
CGAGCAGGTTGAAGGCACGCCTGATATCACAGACGTTGAGCGGTTCGTAATTCTGGTTGAGGACGAGCACCGGTGCGTTGAACACGCCATGCCTCCAGCGTGGCGATCATAGCAACCAATTCCCCTCAGTTCCGCACGCGGGCGGGGCGCCCCGGGCTGTACACGGGTGGCGCGCCCTCGGCGTCCCGCTCAGCGGGCAATCGGCGCCGGAGATTGACCCGTCAGGGCGCTCCGGCGTCGGATTCCCGTGGAGTGCGCAGACCGATGCGTGAGCCGGCCAGAAAGGCACTCTGGAGCGCCCGGTTGCCCAGCTGGTGGGAATCGCGGCCACAGATCCGGCGCCGACAGCCGCCCGCGCGTCGCCTGCCCAGCTGGTGGGAATTCCACAAAACGGCTCGCGGCGCCCGAGACACGGGCGCCACCTGCGCCCGGGCGTCAACCGGTCACTCCCGTGGAGTCACGCAGGATGCACGAGTACAATTCGGGCCAGAGCGGTCGAGCGCATGGCGCCGGGCCGCGACCATTCCACCATCGGTGAGATGAACGGCTGATGACAACCATCCAATCCAGCACCTTTGCGACCAAGGTCGGACTGGCGCGCATGCTCTCCGGCGGCGTGATCATGGACGTCGTCACCGCCGAACAGGCCAGGATCGCCGAGGAGGCGGGCGCAGTGGCCGTCATGGCCCTGGAGCGGGTCCCGTCGGATATCCGCAAGTTCGGCGGGGTGGCGCGCATGAGCGACCCGCGGCTGATCCAGGAGATCAAGGCGGCGGTGTCGATCCCGGTGATGGCCAAGTGCCGGATCGGGCACTTCGCGGAGGCACAGGTCCTCGAGGCGCTGGAGGTCGATTACATCGACGAGTCCGAGGTGCTGACACCTGCCGATGAGGAGCACCACATCGACAAGCACGGGTTCCGCGTGCCGTTCGTGTGCGGCTGCCGGGATCTCGGCGAGGCGCTCCGCCGCATCGGCGAAGGGGCGGCCCTGATTCGCACCAAGGGAGAGGCTGGCACCGGGAACATCGTCGAGGCGGTGCGCCACATGCGAGCGGTGCAGAAGGGGATTCGGCAGCTGCAGTCGATGCGCCCCGACGAGCTGTTCGCCGCGGCCAAGGAGCTGCGCGCTCCCTACGAGCTGGTGCGCCAGACCGCCGAGCTGGGGGAGCTGCCGGTTCCCAACTTCTCGGCGGGCGGCGTGGCAACCCCTGCCGACGCGAGCTTGATGCGCCAGCTGGGGGCCCAGGCGGTGTTCGTCGGAAGCGGCATCTTCAAGAGCGAGAACCCGGAACGCTACGCTCGGGCGATCGTCAAGGCCACGACGCAGTTCGACAATCCGGAGATCCTGGTGGAGGTCAGCGCGGACCTCGGCGAGCCGATGCGCGGACTGGAGCTCTCGGAGATTCCGGTCGAGGAACGCCTGGCCGTTCGCGGCTGGTAGGCGCGTCCATGGCACCTCGCTCGCCCGATGGCGGCGACCTGCACGGCCCGATCTCGCGGATCGGCGTGCTGGCGCTGCAGGGCGCAGTTCGCGAGCACGAGCGGGCGATCACCGAGATCGGCGCCGAGGCGGTGCGTGTGCGACTGCCACGCGACCTCGCCGGGCTCGATGCGCTGGTCCTGCCCGGCGGCGAGAGCACGACCATGCGGAAGCTGATCGATGCCTATGGGCTTCGCGAGCCGATACTGGCGCTGGCCCACGCCGGGGCGCCGATGCTCGGTACCTGTGCCGGCCTGATCCTGCTGGCCGACCGGATCATCGACGGCGACGAGCCGGTCTTCCGGCTGCTCGACCTGGCGGTGCGGCGGAACGGCTACGGACGGCAGCTGGATTCGTTCGAGGCGGAGCTGGAGACGCCCGGGCTGCCCGGCGGGCCGCTGCATGGCGTCTTCATCCGGGCGCCGATCGTGGAGGACGCCGGGCCTGCCGTGGAGGTCCTGGCCCGCGACGCGGACGGGCACCCGGTTGCCGTCCGACAGGGCCAGGTGCTCGCCACCGCATTTCATCCGGAGCTGACCTCCGACCGGCGCCTGCATCGCCTTCTGCGGGAGCTGATCGCGGACCGTGCGGCGGCGCGGCGATGACGGTCGAAGCCGGCACCATCCGGCCGGCACGCCTCACGGATCGCCCCGCGCTGGCGGACCTCTCCCGCCGCGTCCACCAGTCGTCCGACGCGCATCGGCGCAGCCTGGGAGTGCCCGCTCCATCGGCGACCCGTTCGCGGCTGATGCTCTCGACACTCATCCCGTCGTGGCTCCCGCTGCGGGCTCCATCGGTGCACCTCGTGGCCGAGGCCGACGGCCAGCTGGTCGGCAGCTGCCGCGCGATCGAGGAGCCGCACCGCGACGACTGGGTGATCACCGAGCTCGACGCGGCCGAGGGACCGCTGGCGATGGAGGTTCGCTACGAGCTGCTGCGCGCCCTGGTCGAGGAGGGCGGCCGCCGCAACGTGTCCCGCTACCATGCGGCCTGCGCCGACGTGCGGGAGAACCTGGAGCTGTTCGGCCAGGCTGGCTTCATGGCCTACGCACAGGAGGAGATCATGTACCGGCCGCCCCAGCCGATGCACGGGCCGCGCTCGTGGATGCGACGCCTGGTGGCCCGCGACGGGAACGGCATGCGCCGAGGCGACGGTGCGGCGCGACGCGAGGCTCGCAGCTCGCTCCTGCCGGCGGGCGCTCCCGACGCCTGGCATCTGTTCGACCTGTGGTCACACGCCACGCCGCCGGCGATCGCCCGGGTCGAGGGCTACTCGGCGGCAGACTGGGAAGCGGTCGCGCACGAGGCGATCGTTCCGCGCAGCAGCCTCAATCCGTTGCTCCACTTCTCCGGCGTGGCGGCCTGGTACGTGCCCCATGACCAGCGCGCCGGTGCCTTCGTCCAGCACGGTTCCTGCAAAGAGGGGCCACACTACCTGCGCTTTCTGGTGCGGGACGGGATGGATGGCGCGGACCTGCTGCGCGTCGCGCTCGCCGGGCTCGCTCCCGAGGCGATCGGCGCCGGAATCCTGAGCCCGGTGCGAACATACGAGGTGACCGGGATGCGGGGCGCGCTTGCCACGGGGTTCGAACCGATCGGTCGGGTCACGCTCCTGGTCCGCGAGGTGCGCGCCCAGATCCGCCAGCCGGCGATGGTGCCGGCCGTCCATTAGCTGCGAGGAACTCGCCACGAGCACGCAACCCGACCAGGCCCGCCGCCGAGCCGGCAACCCGACAGGAGGCATCGCCACCGACGTGGCCCATCGCGAAACGACCGACGACCTCGACGCGCTGATGCAGGCCCTGCCCGATGAGATCGTCGAGCCGCTGCGTCCGCTCTCCACGCGCAACGACCTGCTCGAGGTGGTGATGGACCTCGGGCGGCGACCGCAGGCGCGCTTCACCATGGACGAGAAGGAGCTGCTCGACCGGGAGATCACCGATGCCGACATCGCGCACGTGGTCGACCACATCGGCGCCTTCGGGGACGATAACCGCGCGGGAATCGAGCGGACCCTGCATCGGATCAGCGCGATCCGCAACCGTGCCGGCAAGGTCGTGGGGCTGACCTGCCGCATCGGCCGGGCCGTCTTCGGCACGATCGACATCGTCCGCGACATCGTCGAGAGCGGACAGAGCATCCTGATCCTCGGTCGCCCTGGGGTGGGAAAGACGACGATGCTTCGCGAGGTGGCGCGAGTGCTCGCCGCCGACCTCGGCAAGCGGGTGATCGTGGTCGATACCAGCAACGAGATCGCCGGCGACGGCGACATCCCGCATCCAGGCATCGGCGACGCGCGGCGCATGCAGGTTCGCACCCCCAACGAGCAGCACGCGGTGATGATCGAGGCGGTCGAGAACCACATGCCCGAGGTGATCGTCATCGATGAGATCGGGACAGAGCTCGAGGCGGCCGCGGCGCGCACCATCGCCGAGCGAGGCGTCCAGCTGGTCGGCACCGCGCACGGCAACACGCTCGACAACCTGATGCTGAACCCGACCCTCTCCGACCTTGTCGGCGGCATCCAGACCGTGACCCTCGGGGACGAGGAGGCACGCCGACGCGGGACCCAGAAGAGCGTGCTGGAGCGGAAGGCGCCGCCCACCTTCGACGTGCTGGTCGAGATCGTCGAGCGGGACCGCTTCATCGTGCACCGCAACGTGGCCGAGACGGTCGACGCCATCCTGCGCGGCCACATGATCCCGCCCGAGTCCCGCTGGCGCGACGAGCGTGGCGAGGTGCATGCCGCCACCAAGTACGACTACCGGATCAGTGAGACGAGCTCCGGCAACCCGGTCTTCGCGCCCCTGGAGCCGATGGGCGGCTACGGGGCGTACTCCCGCCCGCGACCGGCCAGCAGCACGGGCGGCTCGAGCGAGGCGGGCGGGGGCCTGCGCGCCCTTCCCACCCGGACCGGATCGGGGCGCGGGAACGGGCGCGGGCTGAGGCCGCTCCCCGGCGAGCAGATCGGGGGCGAGCGTGGAACGCGCGGCTCCCTGCCCGAACCCAAAGAGCGGCTCGATCGGCAGCTCCGCGCCAGCCAGTCGCGGTCCGCGGCCGGGTCGCGCAGGCCGATGACCATCTTCGGCTTCGGGGTCAGCCGCAAGCGCCTCGAGCAGGCCGTCCACGAGCTCGGCGTGCCGGTGACGGTCGCCCGGGAGCTCGACGACGCCGACGCGGTGGTCACCCTGCGCAACTACTACCGCCGCAAGCCGTCCGCCCTGCGAGAGGCGGAATCGAACGGCATCCCGATCTTCGTCCTGAAGACGAATACCACCCTCCAGATGGAGAGCATGCTGGCCAGCGTCTTCGACCTCGAAGCGGACCCGCAGGACGCGGCTCTGCGGGAGACCGCCGAGGCGATCGGAGCGGTGCAGACCAGCGGTCGACCGATGGAGCTGGCCCCGCAGAACGCGTACATCCGGCGCCTGCAGCACCAGATGGCCGAGCGCAACAGCCTGATGTCCCGCTCTCGTGGCTCCGAGCCCCACCGACGGGTCGAGATCATCCCCGACGAGGGGAGTGCGTGGC
>JALYXZ010000102.1 GCA_030946825.1 Chloroflexota bacterium
GCAGGACAGGCCCTGCTGTGAAGTCGCCAGCTGATTCAGGAGTGCCTTCAATCTCTTCATGGCCGCATCCTGGGCCGGCCGTGTAGTGCGAATGTGGCATGCGCGTTAGGAATGTGTTGTAAACGCCGACCCGAGCCAGCGGGGTTGTCGCGGGCCACGCTGGCGACAAGGCCGCTCACTCGCGCGCGAGGCGCTCCTCGAGCCGCGACCGGATCGGCGGCCACTCCTCGGCGAGAATCGAGAAGTAGACGGTGTCGCGCAGGAAACCGTCCGGCAGGCGCATGTGCCGGCGCAGCGTTCCCTCTCGAACTGCCCCGAGTCGCGCGATCGCCGCCTGCGAGCGCTGGTTGCGGCCATCGGTCTTGAGGGCCACCCGGGTCGCCCCGAGCTGGTCGAACGCGTAGCCGAGCTGGAGGAGCTTGGCCTCGGTGTTGACCGCCGTCCGCTGATGCGAGGGAGCGATCCAGGTCCAGCCGATCTCCAGCCGGCCATGGTCGGGCGCGATGTCTCCGAACCGGGTGGATCCGACCGCGCGCCCCGAGGCACGATCGACGGTCGCCCACGGAACGTACTCGCCGCGAGCGGCTCCGTCGAGCGCCTCGCGCAGGTACGCGTCCCAGGTGTCGGCTCGGCTCAGGTCGGAGGCCATGAAACGGAAGGTGAGCGGGTCCTGCCGCGCGGCAACCAAGAGGTCGGCTCGGTGGCGCTCCTCGAGCGGCTCGAGGCGGACGTGGCGCCCCTCAAGGACGACCCGCTCGGGACGCTTCATCGGTTCGGTATCGGTCAGACGCCGGCCGATACGGCCGCGGCAACCCAGCCGGGGATCTCGCGTCGCAGGGTGGCCAGCGGCAGCGACCCGTGTGCGAGCACCTCATCGTGGAAGGTGCGCAGGTCGAAGCGGTCCCCGAGCTTCTCCGACACCTCGCGGCGCGCGCGCTCGATCTCCCGCTGGCCCATCTTGTAGCTCAGCGCCTGCCCCGGCCAGATCGTGTAGCGATCGACCTCGATCTCCGCGTCGACCAGCGGTAGTGAACCGCGCTCGTGCATGAAGGTGACGGCCCGCTGACGGTCCCAGCCGAAGGCATGCAGCCCTGAGTCGACCACCAGCCGAGAGGCACGGAACGCCTGAGCGTCGAGCATCCCGAAGCGCTCCTCATCGGACAGATAGAGGCCCATCTCGTCGGCCAGCCGCTCGCAGTACAAGCCCCAGCCCTCCACGTAGGCGACTCCCGCCATCCGCGAGCCAAGCGTCCGGAAGCGTGGCAGCCCCTTCAGCTCCATCTCGATCGCCAGCTGGAAATGGTGGCCGGGCGTCGCCTCGTGGAAGGTGATGGCCGCGACCTTGTGAAGCTTGCGCTCCTCGGGCTGGTAGGTGTTCAGGTAGTACTGCCCCGGTCGAGAGCCATCGATGCTGGGCTGCATGTAGAACGCCGGCGGCGATTCCCGCTCACGGTATGCCTCGACCGCGAGCACCTCGCAGTCGGCGCGCGGCAGTCGGCCGAAATAGCGCGGCGCCGTGGCGAACGCCCTTGCAGTCTGCTCCCTGGCGAGCTCGACGATCTTCGACGGGTCGGCGGTCCGATTGGCCGGATCGTCATTGAGCGCCTCGCGCAGCGCGAACCGATCGGCGTGGCCGAGCCGTCGAGCGATGGCGTCCTTCTCCGCCTCGATGTTCGCCAGGTCGGCCAGCCCGAAGTCGTGGACCTCGCGCGGCGTGGCGGCCACGCTGGTCTCCATCCGGATGCTGAGCTGGTACGCGGCCTCGCCGCCCGGGGTGGCGCTGACCCCCGGCTGCTGACGCGCGTTGGCCTCGTACTCGTCGGCGAGGAAGTCGCGCAGCTGCTGGAGGGCCGGGTAGACGTGTGTGCGCGCGGCCTCTCCGACCCGGGCGCGCGCGGCGTCGTCAGCGACGCGTGCGGTGCCCACGACCGGCGACTCGGCGAGCGGCGTGGCCACCATCCGCTCGATCTGCTCGATGGCGCGCCTGACCGGGATCGCGGCGGAGGTGCGGCCGTCGGCCAGCCCCTCGCGCAGGACGTCGATGTGCTGCTCGATGTGCCGCGGATAAGCCTCCAGCCGCGCAATCAGCTTCGCCAGCCGCTCCGGCGTGTCGGCCGCCTGGTATTGGGCCAGCTGCATCGGCAGGGTCTGGATCCCGAAGATGTGATCGACCGCGAGCTGGTACAGCTTGCGGTCGAGCGCCTCGAGGTGATTCTGGGCGACCAGGATCAGCATGTCGCGGGTGATGACCGACTCGACGTTGAGCTCTTCGGGCGCGATCGCCTGTGCCTTGCCGAGCACGTCGCGCAGGGCGGCCGCGTTGGCCGCGCGGCCCTCTGGACCGATGTCCGGCAGGCGGTCGTCGTAGCGGTCGTCGCCGAGGATGGTGGCCTGCACCGGATCCCGCTGCAGGACGCCCTCCCAGAACGCGTCGGCGAGCTCGGTGACGGCGGCGTTGGGATCGACGGCTACCACGGGCACACTCCTCTGTCAGCTAGGCTCGGGTCGGGGGCCGAGTGTAGCGCCCTCCGGCGTCAGCGATCCGCGGTCCCGAAGAGGTCGGCCACGAGCGCAGGCGCCGTCGCCTCGAGCTGGTCGTAGCGGCAGGTCTGCGGCGGCTTGTCCGGGCGCCAGCGGCGGAAGCTGGTGGCATGTCGAAAGCGGTCGCCCTGGAGGTGGTCGTAGGCGACTTCGGCCACCAGCTCGGGGCGCAGTGGCTCCCAGGAGAGATCCTTGCCCCGGTTCCAGCGCGAAGTGGCCCCCGGCATCCGGCCCGCCTCGGCCATCCAGGCGTTCCACTCGCGCCACGGATGATCGGCGAGCGCATCCCGACGGTACGGCTCGAGGAACGCGACCAACTCATGGCGCCGATCGACCGTGAACGACGAGGTGACACCAACGTGCTGGAGGCGCCGGTCGTCGTCGTGGAGGCCGAGCAGCAGGGAGCCGACCATCGTCCCCGGGCCGTTCTTGTGCCACCGGAAGCCGGCCACCACGCAGTCGGCGGTGCGCAGGTGCTTGATCTTGGCCATCTCGCGCTTGCCGGGCAGGTAGCGCAGCTCCGAGCGCTTGGCGATCACCCCGTCGAGCCCCGCTCCCTCGAAATCGGCGAACCAGCGCTCCGCGGTCTGCGGGTCGTCCGAGGCAGGGGTAAGGTGGATCGACGGCGGCGAATCGGCGAGAAGCCGCTCGAGTCGCTGGCGGCGCTCGGCGTAAGGCCGCTCCCGGAGATCGTCGTCGTCCTCGGCCAGGCAGTCGAAGGCCACGAACGCAGCCGGCGTTTCGGCAGCCAGCATCGCCACTCGCGATGCGGCCGGGTGGATGCGCAGCAGCAGGGCGTCGAAGTCGAGGGCACCGTCGCGTGCGATCACTATCTCGCCGTCGAGCACGAACCGGGCACTCCGCTCCCCGATGGCACGCACCGGATCGGCGAGCTCCGGAAAATATCGATTCAGCGGCTTGAGGTCACGGGATTGCAGGTAGACCTCATCGGCGTCCCGGAACACGATCGTCCGGAACCCGTCCCATTTCGGCTCGTAGCGCCACCCATCGCCTCGCGGAATCGCTTCCTGGGGCCGGGCGAGCATAGGGTCGATGGGCGGCTCGATCGGAAAGGGCATGCGCATGATCATAGGCGTGGACGCATCGGTTGCAGGAGGCCGTGGTGACGATTCAGATCCAGTTTCTCGGCGCGGTCGAGACGGTGACCGGCTCGCAGTACCTGCTCAGCGTCGGCGAGCGGCGGCTGCTGATCGACTGCGGCATGTTCCAAGGCATGCCGGAAGAGATCGCGCGTAACCGGCTGCCCTTCGACTTCGACCCTCGATCGATCGACGTACTGCTCCTCACCCATGCGCACCTCGACCACTGCGGGCGCATCCCGTCGCTGGTGCAGCAGGGCTATCGCGGACCGATCCTCGCCACGCCGGGGACCCTGGACCTCACCGAGATCGTGCTGCGCGACAGCGCGAAGCTCCAGGAGGAGGCCGCCGCCCGCTGGACGCGCCACCATCCCGATCCGGGCGCAGAGGTCGCGCCTGACCCACCGGTGGCAGGCGACCATCCCCCGCAGCAGCTGCGATCGCAGCCGATGGAGGCGACGACCCGCACGCGCGCGGCGCTGTACACCGGGCCCGACGTTGATCAGACCGTGACCCAGTTCCGGCCGATCGACTACGAGGCGCCAGGCGAGATCCTCCCCGGCGTGACCGCCACCTTCCACGACGCCGGCCACATCCTCGGTTCGGCGATCATCGAGCTGGCGATCACCGATGGCGACCGCGCGCTGACGATCGTCTTCTCCGGCGACCTCGGGCGCTCCCACACCCCGATCCTTCGCGACCCGACTCCGATCGCGCATGCCGACTACCTGCTCATCGAGTCGACCTATGGAAACCGCGAGCACGCCCCACCGGATCAGGCGATCACCGAGCTGGCCCAGGCGGTGAGCGAGGTCGCCAACGACCGCGGAGTGCTGCTGGTCCCGTCGTTTGCCATCGGGCGGACGCAGGAGCTGGTATGGGTGCTCGACGAGTTGCTCCGGGATGGCCGCATCCCGCGCTTGCCGCTGTTCCTCGACTCCCCGATGGCGAGCCGCGCGAGCGACGTGTACCTCCGCCACCCAGAGGCGTATGACGATGAGACGCGGCAGCTGATGACCGCCGGCGACTCGCCGCTCGAGTACCCCGGCGAGCAATACACCAACGACGTCGCTGCCTCCAAGGCGATCCGCAGCCAGCCACGCCCGATGATGGTCGTCGCCTCGTCCGGCATGCTCACCGGCGGTCGGATCATGCACCACCTCAAGGACTTCCTCCCCGACCCGGCCTGCACGCTGCTGTTCATCGGGTACCAGGGGGAGGGAACGATGGGTCGCCACATCCAGGAGGGCGCCCGAGAGGTGAAGATCGATGGCGCCGCCTACGCTGTCCGTTGCCGGGTGCGCTCCATCTCGGGCTTCTCGGCTCACGCCGACGAGCACGAGCTCGAGGCCTGGTTGCGCAACTTCGTGGCGGTCGGTGGCCCAACGGCACTCGACGGCGCCCCGAAGCGCGTCTTCGTCGTCCACGGGGATCCGGACGCCGCCACCGCGTTCGCCGAGCGGATCCGGGGCGAGCTGGGCGTGGATGCGCATCTGCCTCGCTACGGCGAGACAGTGAGCCTGATGCCATAGCGCGCTGACAGTGGTGCGGCGGCACAACGGATGCAATGTTGGACCGCTCGCATGGACGTCCCGATTCCGCGGCGCTCCGCGCCGGCCCGTCCGTCCCTCGCGCGCGCGCTCGTTGGCCGCTTCTCGCCGGGCGGCCTGCGCCTCGCCGCCTACGGCCTGATCGGCGCGACCGCCGCGGTCCTGCTGGGCGTGCTGCTCTGGCGCGGACGGTCGGCCGGCGTCGACGCGCTCGCGTACTGGCTCGCGGCCCGCACGTGGATCGCGGGCGGCGACCCGTACTCCGGCTCCTGTCCGCTGTGCTACGCCTACGCGCCATGGGCCGTGCCGATCTTCGCTCCGTGGGCCGCGCTGCCGTGGGACTGGGCGTTCGGCCTGCTGCGGGCGGCGACACTGGTCGGCCTCGGCTGGTCGGTTGCCTGGGCGGCGCGGCGGCGTCCGCTGGTGACCGCACTGGCCTTCCTGGCGCTGAGCGTGCCGATCGGGATCAACCTCGACACCGGCAACATCACCCTGCCGCTGGTCCTGCTCTTCTGGGCCACCTCGCTCGCCGACTCCCGCTGGGCGGGGATCGCCTGGGGGCTGGCGGCCGGCATGAAGTGGATCACGCTGCCACTCTGGTTTCTCCTGTCCCGGCCAGCCCGACGCTGGGGCGTCGGCATGCTGGCGGTGACGGTGGTCGCCAGCCTGGTGCTGCTCCCCGCCACGATCGAGCAGGCCCGGACCGTGATCCACATGGACCGGCCGCTGCCGATCGACTACCTCGTCGTGCTGTGGGGAGCGGTTCCCTGGCTCTGGCACGAACCTCTCGCAACGCTGAGGCGCTGCGTCGCGCGAGCCGCGTGGCTCGACGCGGGGTGGCGCCATGGCGTCCGCATGTGGACAGGGCGTGGAAAAGTACCGATCGGGCGTCCCGATTTGGTGGAGAAGTGACTAGCCACCGCCGGCCGGACGACGTATCGTTGAAGGCGTCCCGGAGGAGCCGGCGCGACCTGAGATTGCATCAAGGGTAAGCGAGGTCCCTTCGGGACATTTGCATGTCCCGCTCAGCGCGACCGAAGCAGGTAGCCTCGATAGCTGGGGCGGAAGCCGCCATCGCGGAGCGCCGGGGCGAGTGGCGATTCCCCGACAGGAACCCGGTCGACGCGCTCCACCGAGAGCTCACGCATCGCGCCTCCAGTGACCCAGCCCGCGATCGCCCCGACTGCTGCGGACGCCACGTTGGCGTCGTCGAGGGCGGGCAGCGTCACCATGCTGCGCCCGCCGCGCTCGAGGTACAGCGCAGGCGCCCCGTCGACCACGACAAGGTGTGCTCCGGGGACCCGGGACAGTGGCGAGCGCTCGACGTCCTCGCGGCGCGGCCACGGCAGGGCAGCCCCGTACGGGTTGGCAGGGTCGGCTGCGGCGAGAACCGCTACGCGGCGCTCTTCACCGGGATCCCGCTCGGCTCGCAGCCGATCGACAGCACCGGGCAGCGCGAACTGCGCCGCTCCCAGAGCCGCCACGAAATAGCCGCGCCGGACGCGTCCCGCCTCCTCCATTGCCTTCAGCACCGGGTAGACGGCGGCGAAGCCGCCGGGCATCCCCTCGGCCAGGACCGCCTCGCGGGTCAGCACGCCGTAGCGCTCGAGGAGTGACATCGCGGTCGCATGCAGGCGTTCGGTGGGCGTCCGCAGCTCGCCGACCACCTCGGCGACCAGCGACCAGCGGCCGGCTGCGCGCGGGGGTCCGATGGCCAGCAGACGGCCGGTCCGCGGCTGTCGAGGCCTCCGGGAGCGGGAGCGCGGCAGGGCAAGCGCACGCAGCGCGCCGAACGTATCGTTCGTCACCTCGCCGGCCCACACCAGGTCCCATAGCGTGTCGAGCAGCTGCTCCTCGCTCACCGAGGCATCGACCCCGGGCCGAAGGTCTCGGAAGAACGACGCGCCACGGCGTCCGAGCTGTGCTCGGAGGCTGTCGTGGAGCTCCCCGTGCGGTGGATCGCCGCTGCCGGCGGTGGCGAGCAGGTCGGCGTGGTCGCGGCGGAAGAGCGCCACCCGTCCGTCGTCGCGACCGATGGCGCCGCGCCCGATCCAGACCACCTCTCCGGCGGCGCCAAGCTCGTCGAGGAGACGCGGAGCGTAATCCCGCACACGTGACGCCAACACGTCACGTTCGAGGATGGAGGCCGGGATCGGCTCGCCCTCGAGCTGGGCGATGACCTCCAGGAGCCGGTCCAGGCCGCGCGCCGAGGAGCCGACGCCATGCCATGAGATGAGAAAGCGGCTGAACGCCTCGGGCCCGACCGGCTCCACCTCGCGCCGCAGCCGCGCCAGCGACCGTCGCCGAAGGACGCGCAACACGTCCGGGTCACAGAACTCGCGCTCGGTCCCGCCCGGCCGGAACTCGCCCTCGAGCAGCGTTCCCGCCGCCGACAGCGCTCTCAGCCGATCCTCGACGACCGCGGCTGCGATCCCCCACCGCCCGGCAGGTCCGGCCGCGGTGAAGGGCGGATGCGTGCGGGCCCAGCGCAGCAGGAGATCGTCGAGCGGGTCACGACTCGGCTCGAGCCAGGTCTCGGGCACGCCGCGCGGCGGGCTGACCCCCAGCGCGTCGCGATAGCGGGCCACGTCCTCGATCGCGATCCAGCGCGGCTCGCCGGCAACATGAGCGACGAGCGCGCGCCGATTCCGCTGCAGGGCCTCCAGCGCGGCCGCCGTATCGAGGCCCTCGCCGGCGCGGGCCGCCACTTCATCGGTGCGCAGGTCGCCCAGGCGTCGAAGCAGGTCGTGGACCCCATCGGTCGTCCGCGGCCGTCGCGATCCGGCAAGCGCCTGGAGCTCGAGCTCGGTCTGGCTCAGCGCGGCCGGGTCGAGCAGCTCTCGGAGCTCATCGGCCCCCAGCAGATCGGCGAGCAGCTCTCGGTCGAGGGCCAGCGCCTGCGCGCGACGTTCCGCGAGCGGCGCATCCCCTTCGTACATGAAGCTGCCGACGTAGTCGAACAGCAGCGACGCGGCGAACGGCGAGGCGGATCGCGTCTCGACGTTCACGACGCGGATCGCGCGCGAGCGGATGCCGCTCAGCACCTCCCGCAGCGCGGGCAGGTCGAAGACGTCGCGCAGCACCTCCCGGTACGTCTCCAGGATGATCGGGAAGGACCCGTAGCGGCTCGCCACGGCGAGCAGGTCCGCCGAGCGCTGGCGCTGCATCCAGAGCGGCGTCCGCTGACCGGGGCGCCGACGCGGCAGGAGAAGCGCGCGCGCGGCGTTCTCGCGGAAGCGGGCGGCGAACAGCGCGGATCCGCCGAGCGCCTGCATCAGCAGCTCCTCGACCTCGTCGGGATCGAGCAGCAGCGCCGTCTCAGGCGGCGCCTCGTCGGTCTCGGGCAGGCGAACGGCGATGCCGTCGTCCGACCAGATGGTCTGGACCTCGAAGCCGCGCTCGATGAGCCGCGCCTCGAGCGCCATCGCCCACGGGGCGTGGACCCGGCCACCAAACGGGGACAGGATGCACAGCCGCCAATCTCCCAGCTCGTCGCGGAAGCGCTCGACCACGATGGCGCGGTCGCTCGGCAGGGTCCCGGTCGCCTCCCGCTGTTCCGCAAGGTACGCGAGCAGATTCTGCGCGGCGAGGTCGTCCAGCTCGCTTCCTTCGCGCAGGCGCGCCATGGCCCGTTCCGGCGGCAGCGCGTCCAGCTCGCGCACGAAGCGGCCGATGGCACGCCCGAGCTCGGCCGGGCGGCCGAGGGCGTCGCCGTGCCAGAACGGCATCTTGCCCGGCTCACCGGGCGCCGGGCTGACCAGCACTCGATCGGGGAGGATCTCCTCGATCCGCCAGGTGCTGGCACCGAGCAGGAACGTCTCCCCCACGCGGCTCTCGTACACCATCTCCTCGTCGAGCTCACCCACCCGGCGGCCGCGGCCACTCTCCTCGCCGGCGAGAAAGACCCCGTACAGCCCGCGATCCGGAATCGTGCCGCCCGACGTGATCGCCACCACCCGGGCGTCGTTCCGGCTCTCGACCATCCCGGTCGCGCGGTCCCACACGACACGCGGCCTGAGCTCGGCGAACTCCTCCGACGGATAGCGCCCTGAGAGCATGTCGAGCACACCTTCCAGCTGGTCGCGCGACAGCTCCCGGAAGTTGTCGGCGCGCGTCACCAGGGCGAGGAGCTGATCGACCGTCCATCGGTCCATGGCGCACATGGCCACCAGCTGCTGCGCCAGGACGTCGAGCGGGCTGCGCGGCACCCTGGTCTCCTCGATGGCACCGGCCTTCATCCGCTCGACGACGACCGCCGCCTCCAACAGATCGCCGCGGAACTTGGGAAAGATCCGACCGGTCGAAGGCTCGCCGACTCGGTGCCCGGCTCGGCCGATCCGCTGCAGCCCTGCCGCCACGCTGGGCGGGGCCTCGACCTGCACGACCAGGTCGATCGCACCCATGTCGATTCCCAGCTCGAGGCTGGAGGTTGCGACCAGGGCCGGCAGGCGCCCTTCCTTGAGCGCCTCCTCGATCTGCAGCCGCTGGTCACGGGCGATGCTCCCGTGGTGGGCACGAACCAGCTCCTCGCCGGCGAGGTCGTTGATCCGCTGCGCGAGCCGTTCGGCAAGCCGCCGCGAGTTCACGAAGATGAGGGTTGACCGATGGCTGCGGATCAGCTCCAGGAGCCGCGGATGCATTGCCGGCCAGATCGAATGACGGGCCTCCGGACCGGCGGCCGGACCGCCGGGAGCCTCCTCGGGATCAATCCGCTCGCCGAGGCGGCTCATATCCTCGACCGGAACGATGACCTGCAGATCGAGCGCCTTGCGCGTCCCGGCGTCGACGATGGCCACCTCCCGACCGACGCCGCCCAGGAACGCCGCGATGGCGGCCAGCGGGCGCTGCGTGGCCGACAGCCCGATGCGCTGCGGCTCGCCGCCGGTCAGCGCGGCCAGGCGTTCCAGGCTGAGGGCGAGATGAGCCCCGCGTTTGGTGCCCGCCAGCGCGTGCACCTCGTCGACGACGATCTGCTCGACGCCGCGCAGCACCTCCCGCGCCTGGCTGGTGAGCAGCAGGTAGAGGCTCTCCGGGGTGGTGACCAGGATGTCCGGTGGATCCCTGGAGAGGGCGCGGCGTGCATCCGCCGGCGTGTCACCGGTCCGGCTGCCGACCCGGACCTCCGGCAGCTCACGACCTGCCCGCTCGGCGATGCGCCGGATCCCGGCCAAGGGGGCGCGGAGGTTACGCTCGACGTCGTAGGTGAGAGCCTTGAGTGGACTCACGTACACCACTCGCGTGCGTCGCTCGCGCGGCGGGGCCGTCTCCGCGCAGAACAGCCGGTCGAGGCACCACAGGAAGGCGGCCAGCGTCTTCCCGGATCCGGTCGGCGCGTGGAGCAGCGTGTGACGGCCCGCGGTGATCGGCGGCCAGCCGAGACGCTGGGCGGCGGTCGGCTCCGGGAAGGTGGTGGCGAACCACTCGCGCGTCGGCGGCGAGAACGGGGCCAACGGGTCGCCTTGGGTTCTGGACGGCGATGGCACGATCCTGGCAGTGTAGCCGGGCCGTCGCCGATTAGAACGCGTGTTCTCATCCGCCGATGGACGTTGTCACCCTCGGCCCAGTGACGTTGCGAGGGCGGCGGGCGTACGGCATCCTTTTTGGGAATCCACATCCGGAGTCACGGCATGGCGGCCGTTCGGCCCAAGACCGCGAATCGATCACCAGATCAGGCAGGGATCCTCGGCGTCGGCGGCAACACGCTGCGGGCCGCGGTCCTCGGCGCGAACGACGGGCTCGTCTCGAACCTGAGCCTGGTGATGGGTGTCGCCGGTTCCGGGGCTGGACGCGGACCGATCCTGATCGCCGGTCTCGCCGGCCTCGTCGCCGGCTCGCTGTCCATGGCGCTCGGAGAATGGCTCTCGGTGCAGAGCGCCAGAGAGATGTACGCCAATCAGCTCGAGCAGGAGCGCCGCGAAATCCGCGAGTCGCCGGAGGAAGAAGAGGAGGAGCTCCGGGAGATCTACGAGTCGAAGGGCATTCCGGGGCGGTACGCGCGCGACATCGCGCGTCGAGTGGTGTACGGCAAGCCGGAGATCGCACTCGACGTGATGGCCCGCGAGGAGCTGGGGATCAACCCCGATGAGCTCGGCGGCTCGGCGTGGGCGGCGGCGATCACCTCGTTCCTGTTCTTTGGGCTCGGTGCGGCGGTGCCGCTCCTGCCATTCCTGCTTAGCCAGGGGATCGGCGCGATGGTCGCGGCATGGATCATCTCCGCGTTCGCCCTGTTCGGGGCGGGATGGCTGGTGACCGCCTTCACCGGTCGGCATCCGGTACGGTCAGGCTTCCGCTCGCTGCTGTTCGGCCTCGCGGCGGCGGCGATCACCTACGGCATCGGTTCGCTGGTGGGCGTCGCCGTCCGCTGACCCGTAGACTCCGGGCCGTGGAGTCCCGCCCGCGGCCCGCACAGGATTGGCGCTGGCTGCTGGCGATCTACAGCCTGACCTCGACCATCGAAGCGCTCGGAGTGAGCCAGATCTTCGCCTTCCTGCCGCTCAGGCTGCGGGGGGTGGGCCTGCCGGAGGCGCAGATTCCCGCCTTCACCGGGCTGTTCACTTCGCTCATCTTCGTGTTCGGCATCGTGCTCGTGCCGTTCTGGGGCGTCTGGGCAGACAAGATCAGCCGTCGAGCGGTGATCGTCCGCAGCGCAGTAGTGGAGGCGGTCGTGTTCGCCGCCGTGGCCGCCTCGGTGGCTCCATGGCAGCTGGCGCTGAGCCTGCTGTTGGTCGGTCTCCAGCTCGGCAACACCGGTGTCATGCTGGCGGCGCTGCGGGACGTGACGCCACGCGGCCGCCTCGGCACCGCAACCGCCATCTTTGCCGCGACCAGCCCGATCGGATTCGCCATCGGGCCGATCATCGGCGGCCTGATGATCGACCGCGCCCAGCTGCCGCTCTCGGCGGTCTTCTGGGCCAGTGCCGCTCTGTCACTTGGAACGGTGGCGCTGCTGTTGCTCGCCTCCCGCGAGGTACGCCCGAGCGTCGTCCCGACCGGCCGGTCAACGGCGCTTGCGATCGGGGCGCTTCGCGGCGTTCTGTCCGACCGCGCCATTCGACAGCTGTTCGTCATCTTTGGCGTGGCGATCCTCGCCAACCAGATGTACCGGCCATACCTGCCGCTGATCGTCGAGTCGGTGAACGGCGGTCGGGCGGGCCTGGCCAGTGCCATCGGCCTGGTGGCGGGCACCGCCGCGCTTCTCGGCGCGGTGTTCTCCCCGATCAGCGGCCCGATCGGGGACCGCGTCGGTTTCCGCCCCGTGCTCGTCGTGGCCCTGATCGCCGGCGGCGTGGCGGTGGGGGTAATGCCGCTGGCTCCAACGGTCGGGCTGCTTGCCGCCCTGGCACTTATCTACGGGGCGATGCAGGCAACCGTGCAGGCGATGATGTTCGGGCTGGTCGCCCGGGAGGCGCCTCCGGAGCGGCGTTCGGCGACGCTCAACCTGGTCCTGCTTCCCCTCTACGTGGCCGGAATCATCGGGCCGGCCCTGGGCACGCTGGTCACCGGTGTCGGCGGCGTGCCGGCCGTATTCCCGGCGGCGGCGATCGTCTTCCTGGCGGGCGGACTGAGCGTGGCCGGCGCCCTCGGCCGCATGCGACGTCTCCGACAGGGCGCTCAGCCGGAGGGCACAACCGATGTCGCCGATCGCTCCGATGGCGGGGAAGACGGCGGCTCGGACCGGGGCCCGGATCCCGCGGCGGGCCGTGCAGTGGAGCGATAGAGATCCACGGTCGCCTCCGCGATCGCGGACCAGGCAAATCGCTCGACGGCGCGGCGCCGGCCGGCGGCACCCATCGCCGCGCCGCGAGGAGGATCGCGCAGCAGGGCGTTGATCGCGTCGGCGAGGTCGGCCTCGAACCGGGGGGGATCGGTGACGGCCATCGGGTCCGAGGGTTCGGTGGCCACCGGGACGAGGATTCCGGTCTCCCCATCCACGACCACTTCCGGGATGCCGCCCACCGCGCTGGCAACCACCGGCGTCTCGCAGGCCATCGCCTCGAGGTTGATGATCCCGAACGGCTCGTAGACCGACGGGCAGCAGAAGACCGCCGCGTGAGAGTAGAGCTGTCGCACGCTGCGACGGTCGAGCATCTCCGGAATCCAGACCAGGCTGCCACGCTCCTGACGGGCGGCCCGGACCCCGGCCTCCACCTCGGCCGCCAGCTCAGGGGTATCGGCCTGCCCGGCGCACAGCACGACGGCGGCGGCGGGATCGATGCGACGCGCGGCGCGTACGAGATGCACGATCCCCTTCTGACGTGTGATCCGCCCAACGAACAGGACGAATGGCACCGATGGATCAACGCCAAGCCGCTCCAGGGCATCGGTCTCAGGATCCGGTCGATAGAAGTCGGTGTCGATCCCGTTGTGGATCACGTGGACCCGCTCCGGCGCCACCCGGAAGAGGCGCAGCACGTCGTCGCGGGTCTCGCGGCTGACCGCGATCACCGCATCGGCCATCTCCAGCGCGGTTCGCTCGACCCATGCGGAGACGTCGTAGCCACCGCCGAGCTGCTCCCGCTTCCAAGGTCGCAACGGCTCGAGGGAATGAACGGTGACGATCAGGGGCGTTCCGTAGGCGAGGTGTGCCAGCACGCCGGCCAGGTGCGTGTACCAGGTGTGGCAATGGACCACGTCCGCGGCGATCGGCTCCGCCACCATCGCGAGGTCGCGGCTCAGTGCGGCCAGGACCGGCCGCAGCGGCTCCGGCGCGCGTGCAAGGTCGTGCGCCGCTCGGGTGCCGGTCACGTGCCAGCCGGCCTGCGCCTCCTCATGCGTCCCGAAGGTCCGCACTTCGACATCGATCCGGTGGCGCAGCTCGCGGCTCAGCTCGGCGACGTGGACGCCTGCGCCACCGTACACGTCGGGCGGAAACTCATTGGTCAGGATCAGAACCCGCATCGGCGCTAGCCTAGCGCGCGCCGTCGAGCGCCCGGTGAAGCCAACGGGCGCCGCATCCTGCGCCCCGCTGCTAGGCTCCGCGGCGTGAAGCCATGGTCGCGCTCGCTCGCCGGACGCCTGGACGAGCTGCTCATCGAGAGTCGGGCGCTGGCGGGCAATCCGCTTGGCGACCCGGATCGACGGCCCCTTTACGTGTACACCCCACCGGGCTACGAGGAGGAGCCGACGCGTCGCTACCCGAGCATCTACCGCATCCAGGGGCTCACCGGCCAACTCGACATGTGGCGCAACCGACAGGCCTTCACCGAGAACCCGATCGAGCTCGCCGACGCGATCTTCACCGATGGCGACACGCCGCCGGCGATCATCGTCTACGTCGACGCCTGGACCAGCCTTGGCGGCAGCCAGTTCCTGGACTCGCCGGGGACCGGCCGTTACCACACCTACCTGTGCGAGGAGGTGGTCTCCTTCGTCGACGCCCGCTACCGGACACTGCCGGCACCGGAGCACAGGGCGATCGCCGGGAAGTCCAGCGGCGGGTACGGCGCGATGGTCACCCCCATGCTCCGGCCCGACCTGTTCGGAGCGTTCGCCACGCACGCCGGCGACGCGCTCTTCGAGGCCTGTTACCTGCCGGATCTGCGCGAGGCGGTTCGCGCCCTGCGCGACGAGTACGACGGTTCGTATGACGCCTTCTGGTCGAGCTTCCGGTCGCGCCCCGGAAGGGGACGCCGCTCGGATGGCGTGCTCCTGAACATGTACTGCATGGCTGCCTGCTACTCGGCGGACCCGGACGGGACGGTGCAGCTGCCGGTCGAGATCACGACCGGGGAGCTGCTGCCCGAGATCTGGGATCGGTGGCTCGCCTGGGACCCGGTGCGGATGGCGCGACGGCGCGCGGCGGCGTTGCGTGGCCAGCGTGCGATGTGGATCGACGCGGGGAGGTCTGACGAGTTCTACCTCGACGTCGGTGCCCAGGCATTCCACGCCGAGCTGCGGAAGGCCGGAATCGGCGAGGGCGAAAATGTGCGGTTCGAGCTTTTCGAGGGGACGCATTCGGGGATCGAATGGCGATATCCGCTCGCGCTCCGGTTCCTCGCGCAGCGCATCGCGGAGCGCATCGCGCCGCAATGAACCGCTGAATCGCGGCGTACGCGCCCCGCGCGGGAGCAGGCACTCGGCCCGCGTGGTCCCGGAATTGCTGCGGCTGACGCGGTGACCGAGTAGGCTGCGGCCGGCGTTCAATCGGAGAAGGGAGCGGCGAACGATGGTTCTCGTCGTCGATGACGAGCCCGCCATCCGGCAGATGCTCGAGGACATCCTCGGCGGGGAGGGGCACCAGGTGGTCACCGTGCCCGATGGGCGCGCTGCGCTCCAGCGGCTGCACGACGGCCTTCTTCCGTGCCTGATACTCCTCGACCTGATGATGCCTCGCCTCAACGGCTGGCAGCTGGCTGCGCACCTGCGCGCAGATCCCCGCCTGAGGCCGATCCCGTTCGTTCTGATCGCCGCCAACCCACGCTTCGCCGCCGAAACAGAGGCGCTGGGAGCGCGGAAGTGGCTGGGCAAGCCGATCAATCTCGAGGACCTGCTGCAGACCGTCGAGGAGTTCTGCGGACGCGCCGCGTGACGATCCGCCAGGAGGATCTCCACCAGCTCAGCGCGGCGCTCCTCGGCTCCAGGGAGGGCCTGGATGCGATCCTGGCCCGCATCTCGGACGGAGTCACCGTCCAGGATCGCCAGGGACGCCTGATCTACGCCAACCCGGCCGCGCTGCCCATGCTGGGCGTGAGCTCGCTCGAGGAGCTCGCGACCCTCGACCAGGCCGAGCTCCTGTCGCGCTTCGAGCTGATGGACGAGAACGGCGACCCCTTCCCGCTCGCCGACCTTCCTGGGCGGCGCATCCTCCTCGGCCTGGAGGCAACACCCCAGGTCGTGCGCTATCGCGTCCGACGGACGGGCAAGGAGCACTTTTCGCGGGTCGCGGCCCAGCCGCTGTCGGGAGCTCCGGGCGAGGTTGACTACGTGGTCAGCACGTTCCATGACATCAGCGAGATGAAGCGCAGCGAGCAGACGCTCAGCTTCCTGCTCGAGGCCGGAAACCTCCTCTCCGCCTCCCTCGATTACGAGGAGACCCTCCAGCTCGTCGCGCGGCTGGCGGTCCCGACGCTTGCCGACTACTGCATCGTCGATATCACCGATGAGGTCGGGGAGCCCCGTCGCATCGCCATTCACCATCGCGACCAGGAGATGCTCGGGGTCGCCGAGGAGCTGCAGCGCCGCTTTCCACCGGAGCGCGACGCGCCATACGGCGTACATCACGTTCTACGCACCGGGATCGCCGAGTTCATGGCGGAGATCAGCGACGAACAACTGGAGCAGAGCGCCGAACAGTCGGGCCGCGGGCCCGAGTACCTCGCCCTCCTGCGCCGCCTCAACCTGAAGTC
>JALYXZ010000111.1 GCA_030946825.1 Chloroflexota bacterium
GCGTGGCGGTGCCGGCCGCCTGGCGGAGACGGCGGGGACCGGTCGTTTCGAGGCGTGGCATGTGGCCATCGCCCTGCTGGGCAGCCACGTCCCGAGATCGGTCGGTCAGCCGGGTCGAGCGGCCGATGTTGCGGATCTGAAAGGGGTGGTCGAGGCGCTGCACGCCGCTCTCGGCGCGCCGCTGCCGACCTATCGGCCAGACACCGATGCGGAGCCGCATCCGCACCTGCACCCCGGCCGCCGTGCCCGAATGATTGATGCCGCCGGACGCCCATACGGCAGCCTGGGAGAGGTGCATCCAGAGGTGGCGGCCGCGTGGGACCTGCCCGGGCGCCCGGTCGTGGCGGCAATCAATCTCGCGCAGCTCCTGGCGCTCGTTCCGGCAGTCCTGCACGCCGCGTCCGTGCCGTCGGCGCAGCCGGTCGACCGCGACCTGGCCGTGGTGCTCGACACCGCGGTGCCGGTGGGGGAGTTGCTGCGCCTGGTACGCGCCACCGCTGGCGCCCTGCTCACCGGTGTCACCCTGTTCGACGAATACCGCGGCCCCCAGATCGGCGCTGGCCGCGTGTCATACGCGCTCGCCCTTCGTTTTCAGCCTGCGGTCCCGGGTGACGAGCGCGCGGTCGACAAGGCGCTCGGCAGGATCGGCGGCGCGCTCCGTCACCACCTCCACGCCGAGATCCGCTAGTCCGCTGACCTTGCCGCAAACGGGATCCCGCTGCTACGCTACCCGCCGCCCCAACGCCGCCCCGAACGGCCCGCCCGCGATTCGAGGAGTCGCCTCATGGACGTTCTCACCAAGCTGAACTGGATGGACCTGGCGATCCTGGTCCTGATCGCAGGCGGGATCTTCGCGGGCTGGATCCAGGGCACCGTTCGCCACTTCCTCGACGCGCTGGCCGTGCTCCTGGCCTTCATCATCGCCAGCCAGCTGAAGCACCCGCTCGCCGCCATGGTGTCCGGCGCCTGGACCGCCTTCACACCCGGCCTGCGCGAGCTCATCATCTACCTCGTATTGTTCGTCGCCCTGACGATCGGCGCGTGGCTGCTGGTCGGCGCCTTCTATCGTCGAACACCGCTGCCCATCGGTCGCCAGGCAGACGAGCTGATCGGGGCCCTTCTCGGATTCGTGGCCGCGGCGATCAGCGTCGTCTTTTTCTACGTCGTGCTGGCGAGCTTCTTCCGGAACGCATCGAGCGCCTCGATCGCCGATGCCGGCTGGCTGGCGAACCTGTACGACGGCCTGAACAGCTCGCTGCTGGTCGGCTGGCTGCGGGCCCTGGTGATTCCGACCGCCGGCTTCCTGGCGCGCCCGTTCGTTCCCGCCGAGATCGCCGCGCTCCTGCGACGGTGAGCGCCGCGCCCTCTCGTGACGGCGCCCCGGCTGGCGCCAGCGAGAGCCTGGAACCTGGGGTCCCGATCACCGACCGAGCATGGTTCGACAGACCATCTCCCGCGGTCGCCCGGGAACTGGTGGGCATGTGGTTGGTGCACGATGGCGCCGGTGGCCGGGTCGTGGGCCGGCTCGTCGAGACGGAGGCGTACCAGGGACCGGAGGATCTCGCCGCTCATTCGGCGCGGGGACGAACCGAGCGCAACGCGGTGATGTTCGGTCCGCCCGGGCATGCGTACGTGTATCTGGTCTACGGGCTCCACCATTGCCTCAACGTGGTGTGCGGGCCCGGCGACAAGCCGGAGGCGGTCCTGCTCCGCGCTGCGGCGATCACGGAGGGCCAGGCTCTCGCGCGACAGCGCCGGGGAACCGCGGCACCGACAGTCCGCCTCGCCGCCGGGCCGGGGAACCTCGCGGCAGCCTTCGGCGTGGACCGGACGCTGAACGGGTCCGACCTGATCGGCGGTCCGCTGTGGCTGGCAACCGGCAGCGCACCGGCGACCATCGCCGCGCGCCCACGCGTCGGCGTCGGGTACGCGGGGATCTGGGCGCAGCGCCGGCTTCGCTTCCTGGCCGCGGATGACCCGCATGTCTCCCGCCGCTGACCGCGAGCCGGCTGCCGGTGCCGCCGTCGACGCCGCGACCGCGCGAGCGCTCGAGTTCCCCGCCGTGGTCGAGATGCTGGCCGCGCTGACCGCCTTTGGTCCGTCGCGCGAGCTCGCCGCCGCGAGCCTGCCCATGGCCGACGCGGCTCACGTGGGGCTGCTCCAGGACCAGACCGATGAAGCAGCGGCCCTGCTCCGCGAGCAGGCGCAAGCCACCATCGGCGGGGCTCGCGATTTGCGCCCTCTTCTGGAACGGGCGCGCCGGGGCGGACGCCTCACGGCGCCCGAGCTGCTCGACGTGGCAGCCACGTTGCGCGCCACCGGCCTGTTCGCGGCGCGCCTGGAGGACTGGCGCCGACCTCACCTGGCGGAGGTCCGCGCGCAGCTGGACGATGCGCCGGCGCTGCGCGAGCGAATAGAGCGCAGCGTCGACGAGACCGGCGAGGTGCTCGACGGCGCCTCCCGCGAGCTGGCTGCCATCCGCCGGCGCCTGCGCACCGCTCAGGACCGCGTGCGCGAGCGGCTGAACGCCATGCTCCGATCAACCGATCTCGCGGGCGTGATCGGCGAACCGATCGTCACCGTACGTTCGGGGCGCTACGTCATTCCGATCCGCGCCGAGGCCAAGGGCCGGTTGAAGGGCCTCGTTCACGACCAGAGCGCATCGGGCGCGACGCTGTTCGTCGAGCCGCTGGCCGTCGTCGAGCTGAACAATGCCTGGACGCAGGCCGCGCTCGAGGAGCAGCACGAGCAGGAGCGGATCCTCGACGCGCTGTCGGGCGAGGTGGAGCGGCGCGCCGATGCGCTCCTCGGCTCCCTGGTCGCGCTCGCGCGTGCCGACGTGTGGATTGCCCGGGCTCGTCTCGGCTCGCAGCTGGACGGCGTGC